>CAZKZT010000054.1:0-14263 GCA_964557265.1 uncultured Hyphomicrobium sp. | reverse complement strand
GCCGCTCGAGCGCAATCCGCCCGAGTATCTCAAACGTGGCAAACCGCGCCCGGTGGCAGGATGACCACCGGGCGGTGGTTTACCTACGCACGAGTTCGCGGAACTTGCGTCGCTCCCAGGCCACGACGAATTTCGGCCGCGACGCATACACCGCCGCCGCGTGTGCAACGACACCGATGCCCCAGCCGAAAGCGACCCACTGCACCCACCAATCGCCGGTGTAGGCATTGAGACCGGTCAGCAGTGCAATCACGACGGTGAAAGCAGCGAGATGGAAGTAGAAGCCTTCGAGCTCGGCAATACGCTGCTGTGCGGCGACGGCATCACGACGACTCACCATGACACTCTCCTTGGACACGAACGACCGCCACCGGAGCGGCCAGCCGAGAGCGGCCCGCGCGCGCCGGTTACTTGGAGCCAATCTCTCCACAACTCTTGGCGGATTTATGTGTTCCCCGAGTGGTCGCTTGGTCGCAGGGGTACATCGCGCAAAAAGGCGCTGCTGCGACGGTCAGGACGATCGTCATCGTCAATCCTGACGCATACCCGCAAAGGCTCTCATTTTCCGCCGAAAAAAGGATCCGGCTTCTACCTCCCCGCCCGAGGCATTTCGCGTCCCGATACCGTTGCCGCTAGAGCGGCCACTGGCTGACAGGGAGTGCGTCCCGGGCGGTCGACAGCGCCGCCTCCAGTGCCGGCCGTGCCATCAGACCACGCTGCGTGTCGACATGCGCGACGACCGATGCCGCATTGACCGCGGCCGCCTGCATCGCCTCCGCCGGGGACCGGCCCTCCGCCAGAAACGATGCCAGTGTCGCTGCATAGGCGTCGCCGGCACCGGCCGTCCCGGCGACGGTCGCTTTCGCGGGCGGGCAGTAGCGGATGCGCTCGCGATCGGCGAGGAATGCGCCCGCGGCGCCATCCGTGACCAGCACATAGCGCGCACCGGCATCGCGCAATGCCGTGAAGAACGATCTCAGCCCCAGTTGATAGCCGCCACCTTCCAGCCCCTGCCGTGCGAGGGACGTGTCCGGCTCGCTGCCATCGTTCGCCAATGGCGGCCCGCCTTCGCCGGCACGCCCCGCGATCGCCGGCACCAGCGCGGAGGCTTCGACTTTATTGATGACAAGGAGATCGATCTCGCTCAGCGCGTCCTGCAACGCCATGCCGCGGCTGGAAAGCTGACGGATGCCCGGATTGGTCGACAGGAACGCACCCGCGCGGCGCGCCTCGGCGAGAATGCGAGGCACCCTGTCCGCGGACTGGTTCGAGAGCGACGAGACATGGACGAGGTCGACCGCGAACGCATCCGGCTTCAGATCACCATCTTCGAGCAGCGTGTTCGCGCCGCGAAAAGTGAATATCGCCGCGTTGCGATCGTGAGATGACACCATCACCGCGGCGCCGGTCGCCGCGCGCTCATCGCGACCGATCCATCGCGTCGACACGCCCTCCTGCAACAGCGCCGCGAGGATCGTCTCGGCGCGCTGATCGCGTCCGAGCTTGGCGATCGTCGCCACATCGTGACCGAGCCGCGCCATCGCGACCGCCGTGTTGATCGCACCGCCACCCGTATGCGTCGAGATCTCGAGCGCCTCGGTCTTGCGCCCCTCCGCAAGCAGCAGGAATGACGTCTCGGCGTTGAGCATCGTCATGCGTTCGATGCGGCTCGATTCGATGATCGCAATTGTATCGATCATCGCACTCCCGATCGTCAGTGCCTTCATCGGATGTCAGCCGCCTCTCGAATGAACAGTGAACACGGAACGCTTTCGTCGCTCACGCGTTCCGATCTTGGCGCCGAGTGACGTGATAAACTTGCGCGCCTCAGCCTTGAGGTCCAAACTGACGTGATCGAACCGGACACAACGCAGCGCGGTCATACACCAACCGCGTTGCGGATGCACGATCGACGCATTCGCATGTCAGCCCTCGACGCTGAGTACCGGCACGTCATTGCTGCGGACGCTTGACCGTCATGGCCAATCGCAGCCTGCCATAGGCCGCAACGATCGCAAAGGAGAGAACCGTTTCCACCGTGATGTCGCTACCTGAATTGAGCGATCCGCGCACGATTGCTTTTTTTCTCGACTTTGACGGCACCCTTGTCGAGCTCGCGGAGCGGCCAGACGCCATCCACCTCGCGAAGACTACGCGGGATGTGCTTGCGCGACTGGTCGATGTGACGGGCGGTGCCGTGGCCATCATTACCGGCCGCGAGATTGCCGATCTCGACCGTTTCATCGCGCCGATGCAGCTTGCGGCCGCCGGCGTTCATGGCCTTACGCGACGGACGCGTACGGGGGAGAGCTTCGCCGCCCCGCTCGACGCGCATTTTCTGCGCCACGCCGAACGAATTCTCGCGCCACTTGTGCTCGCCGAACCCGGACTGCTGCTCGAGCGCAAGTCGAACGCCGTCGCCCTGCACTATCGCGCACGCCCGGAACTGGAGGCGACCGCCCGCGCCGCGATGGAGCAACTGGTTGCTGCGTGCACCGGCATCCAGATCAAACGCGGCAAGATGGTCTTTGAAGCGAAGCCCGGCAGCGCCGACAAAGGCACGGCCGTCATCGACTTCATGAAGGAGCCGCCGTTCACCGGCCGACGCCCCCTCTTCGCCGGCGACGACACGACGGACGAGGACGCCTTCGCAATCATCAACGCGCTTGATGGCATCTCCATCAAGATCGGCCCCGGCGCGACCGCCGCACGCTACGGCGCCCATAACACAGCCCATTTTCTCGAATGGCTCGGCACCACCGCAGATCTTCTACAAAGCGAGGCATCGCATGGATAAGACGCGCACCTCGCTCGATCTTGCCCTCATTGGCAATTGCTGCATCAGCGCGTTGATCGATGCGCGCGGGCGTTTCGTGTGGAGCTGCTTTCCCCGCTTCGACGGAGATCCCGTATTTCATGCCCTGCTCGGCGGTCCGGCGGAAGACCCCGGCGACGGCACCTTCGAAATCGAGCTCGTCGACGCCGCCGCCTACAGCCAGAGCTACGTTGGCAACACGGCGGTTGTGCGCACGGTCATTGAGGGGCCGAGCGGCGCCATCGAGATCATCGACTTCGCGCCGCGCTTCAAATGGCTGCAGCGCTCGTTCCGCCCGCAAACCCTGGTCCGGCGCGTCAAGCCGCTGCGTGGAAGCCCGCGCATCCGCATCAAGGTCAAGCCACGCTACGACTATGGGCGGCATGCGCCGCTCGTCGCATGCGGCTCAAATCACATCCGCTACATGGGCGCGAACACCTCGCTGCGCCTGACGACCGACGCGCCGATCGACTACATCCTCGCCGAGACCGCCTTCATCCTCGACGATCAGATCAACCTGATTTTCGGCCCCGACGAGACGCTGACAGGTGGCGCTGCGGAAACGGCGCGCGACTTCGAGGAGCGCACGATCGCCTATTGGCGCGAGTGGGTTCATCGCCTCGCGCTGCCGCTCGAATGGCAGGACGCCGTCATCCGCGCCGCGATCACGCTCAAACTTTGCAGTTACGAGCCGACCGGCGCCATCGTCGCGGCAATGACGACCAGCATTCCTGAATCAGCCGGATCCGCGCGCAACTGGGATTACCGCTTCTGCTGGATTCGCGATGCATTTTTCGTCGTCCGCGCTCTCAATTCGCTGGCGGCCGTGCGCACGATGGAACTCTATTTTCGCTGGATGATGAATGTCGTGGCCGATGCGCCGGAGGGTCACATCCAGCCGGTCTACGGCATCGGGCTCGAACAGGAGCTGACCGAGAAGGAGATGGCGGCCCTGCCCGGCTATCGGGGCATGGGGCCAGTCCGCTCAGGCAATCTCGCCTATCGGCAGTTCCAGCACGATACTTATGGCAACATCATCCTCGGCGCCTCACAGGCGTTCGTCGACCGGCGCTTGTTCATGGAGGTCGGCGTCGTCGAATACGCCCGCCTCGAGACGATCGGTGAGCAGGCCTACCTGCTCCACGACCGGGCTGATGCGGGCATCTGGGAACTGCGCACACGCGAACGCCCGCATACGTCCTCGGCGATCATGTGCTGGGCCGGTTGCGACCGGCTCGCCAAGATCGGCGCCCACCTAGGCCTCACCGATCGCGCGCACGTCTGGCGACAACGCGCCGATCAGATCAAGGCGACGGTCCTCACGCGCTCCTGGTCGGATGAACGTCGCGCGTTCGTCGAAAGCTTCGGCGGACGCACGCTCGATGCGAGCGTGCTGCTGATGAGCGAAGTGGGTATGATCGGCCCGATGGATCCGCGCTTCATCTCAACCGTCGATCAGCTCGAGAAGACGCTGGCCCGTGGACCGTTCATGATGCGCTACGAGGAACCGGATGACTTCGGCGCACCGGAGACCGCGTTCAACGTGTGCGCGTTCTGGCGCCTCGACGCGCTTTCCCGGATCGGGCGGCGCGAGGAAGCCAGAGAAATCTTCGAAGGGCTCCTGGCCGCGCGAAATTCGCTAGGACTCATGTCGGAGGACACCGACGCCACGACCGGCGAAGCTTGGGGCAACTTTCCGCAGACGTACTCCATGGTGGGGATCATCAACGGAGCCGTGAGGCTATCGAAACCCTGGGAGTCGACGGTATGAGCCGCTTGATTGTTGCGTCAAACCGCGTTGCCGACATCGACAAGGCCGTTCAGTCCGGTGGCCTCGCCGTCGCCCTGGAAGATGCGCTTCAAAGCGGGCGCGGGCTGTGGTTCGGCTGGGACGGCACGACCGTCGAAGAGGACTCCTCCCTCGGCATCAAGCTGCAGCAGAACAGCGGCATCCGTACCGCCACGATTCCGCTGACCAAGCGCGATTACGAAGAGTACTACCTCGGCTTCTCGAACCGCGCGCTGTGGCCGACATTCCACTATCGCCTCGACCTCGCGGTCTACGAGCACACATTCCTCGAAGGCTATCGGCGCGTAAATCAGAGGCTCGCGCAATCTCTGGCGGCGCTGGTGGAGCCGGGCGACCTCGTTTGGGTCCACGACTATCATCTCATTCCGCTCGGGCAAGAACTGCGCCAGCAGGGTGTGCGCGAGAAGATCGGCTTCTTCCTGCATATCCCCTTCCCATCGCCTGATTTCTTCACCGCGATCCCCGATCATGCGTGGCTCGCGAAGTCGATGTTCAACTACGATGTCCTCGGCTTCCAGACCTCGACCGATGCCAACAACTTCATCCGCTACGTCGTCGAGCAGGCCGACGGCGAGGCGCTCAGCGACAATCGCGTCCGCGCTTTCGGGCGGACGGTGATTGCGCAGGCGTTCCCCATCGGGATCGACGCCGACTCCGTTTACGAGATGGCGCACACACCAGAGGCCGACGCACACATGGCGCGCCTGCAGCGCCGCAGCATGGCGAACATGTTCGTCCTGGGCGTCGATCGGCTCGACTACACCAAGGGACTGCCGGGCCGGATGCGCGCCTTCAGACGGATGCTCGAGCTGCATCCTGATCTCGTCAAACGCGTGACGCTCATGCAGATCGCGCCGCCGACTCGCGAGGAGGTCGTCGCCTACACCGACATCCGCCAGGAACTCGAGGGACTGTCCGGCTCGATCAATGGCGAGTTCGGTGACTTCGACTGGACGCCGGTGCGCTACATCCACCGTGCCATTCCCCGCGCGACGCTGACCGCGCTGTTTCGGGCAAGCCAGGCCGGCCTCGTGACGCCCCTGCGCGACGGCATGAACCTCGTCGCCAAGGAGTACGTCGCCTCGCAGGATCCAGAGAATCCCGGCGTACTCGTGCTCTCGAAGTTTGCCGGCGCCTCCGAGGATCTGCAGGAGGCGATCACCGTCAATCCCTACGACATCGACGAGATGGCGGAGGGCCTCCATCGCGCGCTCACCATGTCGGTCGAGGAGCGCCGCGAGCGCTATGATGCATTGATCGTGCGCGTCAGAACCAATGATGTTACCACTTGGCGCGAGACGTTTCTGTCGGCGTTGAAGGAAGCGCCAGCATGGGCGGAGAATGCATCATGACGCACCGGCGGCTGGTCGCCGACGTCGGCGGCACCTGGAGCCGGTTCGGCGTCAGTGACGGCCCTGGACGGCTCAGCGATGTCAGGAGCTATCCGACCGCCCCGCAGTCGTCATTTGCTGAAACGATGGCCCGATATGCCGCCGACATCGGTGCGGCGCCGGCTGCGGATAGCTTTGCCAGCGTGCTGGTTGCAGCAGCAGGGCCTGTCGACTCCGGCGTCGTTCAACTCACAAATTCGACATGGCGGATCGCGGCCGGGGAGATTTCACGCGACCACGGCGGCGTCCCGGTTCGCCTGATCAACGATCTCGAAGCGGTAGGCCTGCTCCTGCCGCACCTCGCAGACGCGGACATCCGCCCGATCGGCGGCGCGGTCACAGGTGGCCTTGTCGGCAACCGCATCGCCGTCAATGTCGGCACCGGCTTCGGCGCCGCGACTGCCATTCGCGCCGGTCACGGCCGATGGGCGATCGCGGCCGGTGAAGCCGGCCATATGAGCCTGCCCGGAGGTCCACCCGACGAGAACGCCGGGTTCGCTGGAATGAGCTCGATCGAAGATGTTCTTTCCGGTTCCGGCGTCGTACGTCTCCACGCAGCGGTGGCGCGGGCGCGCGGCACTCCGGAGGTCAAACTTGCTGACACATCCCTGTTCGCAAGTGCGCGCTCGAATCCGACAGCCGCAGCAACGGTCGATCTGGTCTCGCGGCTCCTCGGGCGCGTGTGCGGCGATCTCGTGCTGGCAACCGCATCATGGGATGGCGTTTTCCTCTGCGGCAGCGTCGCGAAGGCATGGAGTGAGAACACCGACGGGCGCATATTTCGTGACGCGTTCGAGCACAAGGGCCCCATGAGCGCCCGGATGGCCCGCGTGCCCGCTCACGTCATCGTGAGCAGCGACCCAGCTTTGCGCGGACTGACCCATGCGACAGACAACGGGGATTGACCAAGCCCGCAAAATC
Source organism: uncultured Hyphomicrobium sp. (assembly GCA_964557265.1). Taxonomy (GTDB): domain Bacteria; phylum Pseudomonadota; class Alphaproteobacteria; order Rhizobiales; family Hyphomicrobiaceae. The sequence continues at coordinate 7,326 of CAZKZT010000054.1, read as the reverse complement.
CTTTTGTGTCCGGCCGACAATCAGAGGCGAGACTATCGAACGCAAGGCCTCACGAGGTTCGGCATGAAATCCGCAGTCCAGGTGGCACTCGTCCTGATGGTCGCCACGCCATCGCTCGTTTTCGCTCAGGCGCCGAATCAGCCGCCTCCTCCAAGCGTCATCGTCGATGTCGTACGTCAGCGCGATGTCTCGCAGCGCCAGACCTACACGGGGCGCATCGAGGCGATCGACAAGGTCTCGATCCGGGCGCGCATCGCCGGCTTCCTCAAGAGCCGTGGCTTCGAGGAAGGCGCGGAGGTCACACAAGGCCAGGTCTTGTTCGAGATCGAGAAGGAGCCGTACCAGGCCGCGCTCGCACTTGCCGAGGCCAACGTGGCGAACGCCAAGGCCGCGCTCGAACTCGCAAAAGCGACATTCGACCGAGCTGCACCGCTGGCTGAGCGCGGCACCGCCTCGCAGGCGACGCTCGACGACGCGCGCTCGCGGCTGTCGCAGGCGCAGGGGACGCTGAAGGCCCAGGAAGCCAATCTTACCCGGGCACGCATCGATTTGAGTTACACGGCGATCCATGCGCCGATGGCCGGCGCAACGGGCCGCGCCACCTACGCACTCGGCGAGTATGTGAGCCCGACCAGCAATCCGCTCGTGACGCTGGTGCGGCAAGACCCAATGTATGTGGCCTTCCCCATTCCCCAGCGCGATCTGCTGCAAGTGCGCCGTGATCGCCGCGAGAACGACAGCGTGCTGGTGCGCCTGCGGCTGCCTGACGGCAGCACCTATGGTCAGGACGGCACACTGAGCTTCGCAGAGGTGGTCGGCAATCCCGGAACGGACACGGTGACGATCCGCGCCCGCGTTCCCAATCCCGACCGCCTGCTGGTCGACCAGCAGATCGTTGGCGTCACCGTCGTCTCCAAGCACACGGAGCGCAAGCTCGTGATTTCGCAGTCGGCGCTGATGCTCAACCAGCAGGGCGCCAGCGTGCTGGTTGTCAACAAAGAGAAGAAGATCGAGAACCGCCGGATCGAGATCGGCGAACAGCTCGGACCGGATATCATTGTCACCAAGGGCCTCGCTGAGGGCGAGCAGGTCGTCATCGACGGTCACCAGAAGGTGCGTCAGGGCATCGTCGTCGATGCCCATCTGTCAAAAGACAAGCCTGCCCCGGGCACTAGGTAACCCACCATGATCTACGATCTCTTCATCCGCCGCCCGCGGCTCGCGATGGTTGTCTCCATCGTGCTGACGCTCGCCGGCCTGATCTCGATGACCGTGATCCCGGTCGCGCAATATCCCGAGATCGCGCCGCCGACGGTCCGCGTGAGTGCCAGCTATCCCGGTGCGGACGCTCAGATCGTCGAATCCACCATCGCGCAGCCGCTCGAGAACGCCATCAACGGCGTCTCGGGCATGCGCTACATGAAATCGACTGCGTCCAACGACGGCTCCTACTCGCTGACCGTTTCGTTCCTCATCGGCACCGACCCCGACATCGCGACGGTCAACGTGCAGAACCGCGCCGCGCTCGCGACGCCGCGTCTGCCGGAAGAAGTGCGCCGCACCGGCCTCACCATCGCGAAGGTGTCGACCGACCTCCTGCAGGTGTTCCTGTTCTATGCGTCTGACGGAACCCGGGATCAGCTGTTCCTGTCGAACTTCGTCAGCATCAACATTCTCGACGAGCTGAAACGCGTGCCGGGTGTCGGCGACGCGATGGTGTTCGGCGCCCGCGACTACGCGATGCGGATCTGGATCGATCCGGTGAAGCTCGGCAACCTCGGCCTCTCGACCCAGGACGTCATCAACGCCGTCCAGTCGCAGAACGTGCAGGCCGCAGCGGGACGCGTCGGCGCACCGCCCTTCTCGGAGGACCAGCGGCTCCAGCTCACGGTCACGACCAAGGGCCGCCTCACGACCAAGGAGGAATTCGAGAACATCATCGTGCGCGCGGAGTCGGACAGCTCGTTCGTCCGCGTCAAGGATATTGCGCGCGTCGAGCTCTCAGGCGCGAATTTCGATTCGGAAGCCCGCTACGAAGGCAAGCCGGCCGCACCGGTCGGCATCTACCTCGCGCCGGGCGCCAACGCCGTCAACGTCGCCAACGCCGTCTCGAAGCGCCTCAACGAATTGCAGTCGCGGTTCCCCGACGGCGTGGCGTTCGCCTACGTCTACAACACCGCCGAATTCGTCACCGCGATGATGCAAAAGGTCATCGAGACGCTGCTGGAGGCGTTCGCGCTGGTGGCGATCGTGGTGTTCGTCTTCCTCGGCCGCCTGCGACCGACGATCATCCCGTTGATTGCGGTGCCGGTCTCGATCATCGGCACGATCGCGGTGCTGCTCGCGATCGGCTACTCCGCGAACACGATCTCGCTGCTCGCCCTCGTTCTGGCCATCGGCATCGTCGTCGACGATGCCATCATCGTGGTCGAGAACGTCGAGCGCGTGATGCACGAGGAGCCGCATCTGACACCCGCCGAGGCGACGCGCAAGGCGATGTCGGAGATTGCCGGGCCGGTCATCGCGATCACGCTCGTTCTGCTGTCCGTGTTCATTCCCGTCGCCTTTCTGCCGGGCTCCTCGGGCGTTCTGTTCCGGCAGTTCGCCGTCACGATATCGGCGGCGATGGTGATCTCGGCGATCAACGCGCTGACGCTGTCGCCGGCCCTCTGCGCGCTGCTGCTGAAGCCCGGCCAACCGGTCGGGATCATGGGACGGATCACCCGCTGGATCGATGGCGTGGCGCATGGGTACGCGAACGTCGTCGCGCGCCTCGTGAAGCTGTCGACCGCGAGCCTCGTGGCGCTGATCGCCGTCGCGGCAGTCTCCTACCTCGTCTTTCTGCGCACGCCGTCCGGCTTCCTTCCCGATGAGGACAAGGGCTTCCTGATCGGCGTCGTATCGCTCCCGCCGGGCGCCTCGCTCAACCGGACCTCCATTGCCTCGCAGAAGGCAGAGGACATCCTGCGGAAGGAGCCCGCCGTCGACGGCGTCACCGCAGTTCTCGGCTTCGACTTCCTCAGTGGCGGCACGGCGTCGAACGCGGGCGTGATTTTCGTGCGTCTCAAGAGCTACGACCAGCGCACCTCCGCCGACATGCATTCGACTGCCGTCGCCCGCCGGTTGTTCGGCCCCCTCTCGGCGATTCCCGACGGTACCGTCATTGCGCTCAATCCGCCGGCGATCTCCGGTCTCGGCCAAGTCGGCGGGTTCGAGTACATGCTCGAAGCCCTGCAAGGCCAGGAGCCGGCTGCCATGGCTGCCGCGATGCGTGGCCTTGTCGTCGCCGCCAACCAGCGGCCGGAGCTGGCCCGTGTGTTCTCGACATTCGAGGCCGAGACGCCACAGGTTCGCCTCGAGATCGACCGCGACAAGACCCGCACCCTCGGCATCAACATCGCCGACGTGTTCGCAGCCCTCCAGGCGACGCTCGGCGGCTACTACATCAACGACTTCAACCTCTACGGCCGCGTGTGGACGGTCCGGATGCAGGCCGAGAAGCAGTACCGCGCTTCGGTCGACGATATCTCCGCGGTCTACGTCAAGAATGCCGCCGGTGAGATGACGCCGCTGTCGACGATCGCCACCGCCCATCTCGACGTCGGCCCGCGCGCGCTCGTTCGCTACAACAACTACCGCGCCATCTCGATCAACGGCGGCGCCGGGGCCGGCCGCGGACCGAGCGAGGCCATCGAAGCCATGGCCGCAGTGTCGAAGCAGACGTTGCCGGCCGGCTACGGTTTCGAATGGACAGGTGAAGCCCTCGAACAGATCGCATCGTCCGGTCAGACTCCGATCGTGATCGGACTTGCGCTGGTGTTCGCGTTCCTGTTCCTCGTCGCGCTCTATGAAAGCTGGATCGTGCCCATTCCGGTGCTGCTATCGGTGAGCGTGGCAACGATGGGCGCCCTGGTCGCGCTATGGCTGCTCGGCATGAGCTTCGTGCTCTATGCCCAGATCGGTCTCGTCGTCCTGATTGCGCTGGCGGCAAAGAACGCGATCCTGATCGTCGCCTTCTCGATGGAGCGCAGAGAGCACGGCGACTCGGTGACCCAGGCCGCCGTGACGGGTGCACGCCTCCGCTTCCGCCCAGTGATGATGACGAGCTTCGCATTCATCATGGGTCTCGTGCCGCTGGTGCTCGCCAGTGGTCCCGGCGCCGAGAGCATGTATGCGGTGGGGTTGCCGGTGCTCGCCGGCATGATCGCCGCGTCGGCATTCGGCATCTTCCTGATCCCGATGCTGTACGTGATCTTCCAGCGGCTGAGCGAGGGACGCTTCAGGCCGTCGCGCAAAGACGGGGACGAAGACCCGCAGGTCATGCCGCCACTGCCGCACGCCTGACGAGGCCGATCGCCAATGACGCCGCGAGGACGACCTCGCGGCGGTTTTCCCACCAACGCGGGGACGGCCCTGCACAAGGGAGATCCCCATGGCATGGGCGCTTCTTGTTGCTGCCGGCATCCTCGAGATCGGCTGGGCCGTCGGCCTCAAGTACACTGAAGGCTTCACGCGGCTGTGGCCGTCCGTCTGGACGATCGCGGCGATGGTGGCCAGCATGTATCTGCTGGCGCTCGCCGCCCGCACCCTGCCAATCGGCACCGCCTACGCGGTTTGGGTCGGCATCGGTGCAGTGGGCGCACTGATCCTCGGCATGGCGCTGCTCGGCGAACCGCGGACGGCCGCGCGGATGATCTGCGTCGGGCTCATCGTCGCCGGCGTCATCGGCCTCAAGCTGTTCGAGCCGGTCTGACGTCCCGCGGGCGCCAACCAAGGTCGACTTTAACCGAAAGCGTTCAGGATTCGTGGGGTATGGTGCCAGCTATCGCCGGGCGCCGGAAGTTGCCGCGCGCCTTTTCTCAACAGCGTCCAGTGACGCGTCAAAGATTTACGCCTTCTCGATGAACCTTTTTTCATCTCACCCCGACAGAGCCTTTGAAGCCAGGTTGCACCATGCATGACCAGGTGGATGAAAAGGCACTGATCGCGCGGATCGCGAAACAGGACCAATCCGCCCTGCAGGCGCTGCTTGGACGCCATCAATTGCGCGTCTACCGGTTCGTGTTGCGTATCGTCCGCCGGGAAGCCGTCGCCGAGGAGGTGACAAATGAAGTCTTTCTCGAGGTCTGGCGCCACGCCCGCAGTTATGAGGGCCGTTCGGCCGTCGGCACATGGCTGCTCTCGATCGCCCACAACCGGGCCGTCAGCGCGCTGCGCCGGCGTCGCGAGGAGGCGTGGGACGAAGATGCCGCCGGATCGATCGCCGATGAGGGCGACAATCCCGAAGTGGCGCTGCAGAAGGCCGGCAAGGCCGAGCAGATGCGCCGCTGCATCGAGCGATTGTCCGAGGAACACCGCACAATCATCGATCTCGTCTACTACCACGAGAAATCGGTGATCGAGGTGAGCGAGATTTTGGGCATCCCCACCAACACGGTGAAGACGCGGATGTTCTACGCCCGCAAGAAGCTCTCGGAGCTGCTGCAGGCGGCAGGTATCGACAGGGGCTGGCCATGACGGCGACCGAAGAGAAGTTTTCAGAGCGCGAGGAGATCGAAATGCTCCTCCCCTGGTATACGACCGGCCACCTCGATGCCGCTGAGACAGCGCGCGTCGCCGCCTATATCGAGCGCAACCCGCAAATGCGCAGCCAGCTCACGCTCGTCCGCGAAGAGCAGACGGCGGCCATTGCCGGCAACGAAGCGATCCGGGCACGGCTGCCGTCGGCCGAAACGCTGCTCGCCAACGCGGCAACGCCGGCCGACCGTGCACGCTCCTGGCTTTCGCAAACGCTCGCCGCGGCAAGCGGTCTGTTCACGGCCCCCACTGCCGGCGCGGTCCGCTGGGGCGCGGCCGCCGCAGCGGTCATCATCTGCCTGCAGGCGGCGGCTCTTGGCACACTGATGATGCGCGATGGTCCGGGCTACAGCACCGCCTCACGCCCAGGCGTCGAGCAGCAGATCGCGCCCGTCGCGATGATTGCCTTCGCCGATGACGCGCGCGCCGCAAATGTTGCCGAAATTCTTGGCGAGCATCACCTGCGCATCGTGAGCGGCCCCATGCCCGGCGGCTTCTACGGTGTGCGCTTCGAGGATGACATATCGACCGCCGAGCAGCAGCGCCGCCTCGGCGCGCTCGCCGTGCGCAAGGACATCGTGAAGGCCGTGCTTCCGAGCCGATGAAGTGAGGAGTGTCGCCATGAAGACGCCGCGCGTGCTGCTTCTGTGCCGTCTGGCTCTGGTGTGTGCCTGCGCGGCTCTGTTCCTGGTCCCCGGCCACGACCCGGACGCGCAGATCAGCATCGGTGGGTTCTCCGTAGGCTCCGGCGGTCGTGGGCTGCCGGGCCGGAGCATCGGTCCACGCAGCCGCGGCATCGAGCGCGGCACGCGTGGACGCATCACGGCACGTCCGGGGCGCGGACCCGGCATCGACCGCCCCAACACGCGACGCCCCCACCGGCTGCCGCCGCGGATCAAGGAAACGAGACGCCCGCCCCCGGTGTGCGGCCGCCCCGGAACGCCCCGTTGCCGCCCCGGCACTGGGCGGCCTTCCAAGACCGCCGACGTCCCGACAAACCCGCGCCATCCGCCATGCCGGCGCGGCAGCCGGGACCGCCACTGCATCGGCCGCCTTCCGCCCGGTCGCGGCGGTCCGACGATCGCTATCCCGCCCATCGGCCCTGGCGACGGCGGACGCTACCTGAGTTCGCTCGGCCACCGGCAGGAACGTACACCGCCGAGCGCGCCCGTAGCCGCGCCACGCGCCCCCACGGCGCGCCAGATTCTCGTGCTCGTCGCACAGAACCAGCCAGGAAATGTCGAAACACAGATCGCAAGGACGCACAGGCTGCAAGCAGTCAGCGGCGCGCCAATCGCGATTCTTGATGCGCGCGCTCAGGTCTACCGCATCAACGACAACCGCTCGGTGCAAACCGTGATGACGGCGCTGCAGAACGATCCGCGCGTCGTTCTCGTTCAGCGCAACCTCCCCTATACACGCCAGAGCGCGACCGCGAACGAAGCCATCCGCGAGGCACAATACGGCCTCGACATGATCGGTGCACCGCGAGCCCATGAACTGGCGACCGGCCGCGGTGTCAAAATCGCGGTCATCGATACCGGCATCGATGCGGACCACCCGGACCTCAAGGATTCCGTCGCCGAGGCGTTCGACGCGACGGGCGGTAAGGAAACGCGCCCCGACGCGCATGGCACCGCCATCGCCGGCATCATCAGGGCGCGCGGCACGCTTGCCGGCGTCGCGCCGGGCGCGACACTGCTCTCCGCGCGCGCCTTTACCACCGAGCCTCGCCGCACAGCGCCGGAA
>CAZKZT010000053.1:11956-14317 GCA_964557265.1 uncultured Hyphomicrobium sp. | reverse complement strand
GTGATGTCGCGCGCGCGTGGCCGCCATCAGCGGATAGCTGAAGTGCTGGCGTTGGCGTCCGGCCGCATCGAACGGTGCCCGACGATCGAGATCGTTCCGGCACACACGGTCGAGATCCACGGCGTGGCGGCGCAGTCCGTTCAGGTCGATGGCGATGCCTACGCTGCGCCATCTATCCTGCTGAAAGCCGGGGCTGGGTCGGTGCCGATATTGGTCCCGTGACACGACTGTGCTGACGCGGGGAGCCTCAGGTGTTGAGATAGTTCAGCTTGGCGCCCGGCCCATCCCAAGGAAAGCTGATCAGCCGTCCGGTCATCGACAGCGTGACGAAGGCTGTTGCGAGATCCTTGCCGCCGAAGCAGATGTTGGTGCAGTAGGGATCGCCGGGAATTGAGATGTGGCGGACGCGCGCGCCATCGGGCGAGATCACTGTGATGCCGGGGTTGAAAAGCGTCGCCACGCAGGCGTTGCCGGCACCGTCGACGGCCATGGAGTCGAACAGATTGAAGCCGCCGACGCCCGCCAGCAGCCGCCCGCCGTTGGGCGCCGGCCAGGGCTGCTTGACGACTTCGCCCGGTGCGATGATGTCGAAGGCCCATACGCGTCCCGTCCAGGTCTCAGCGACGTAGAGCACGCGGCCGTCCGGTGACAGCGCGCAGCCGTTCGGCGTCATCAGCGGAAACGCCACCTCCTTGATCAGGCTTCCATCCGCCTTGGCGTAATAGACACAGCCACGGTCTTGCTCGCGCTCACGCACCTTGCCGAGGTCGGTGAAATAGAAGCCGCCGTGCGCATCGAAGACGAGATCGTTGGGGCCGTTGAGCTTATGGTTCGGGCCGTTGGTGTAGAGGACGTCGACGCGGCCGGTCGCGAGATCGACGCGCTCGATGCGCCCGCCCTTGTAGTCGTCGGGCTGCATGTGGGGCCTGAGGCCCGCGTCGCTGCGGACCCAGGCGAAGCCGCCGTTGTTGCAGATGTAGCAGGCGCCATCGGGACCTATTGCGGCGCCGTTCGGACCGCCGCCTGTTTCCGCGACGACTTCCGTGCGGCCGTCTGCGTGGACGCGGGTGAGCGTGCCGCGCTCGATTTCGACCAGCAGGATGGAGCCATCGGGCAGGGCGATAGGGCCTTCCGGAAAGCGCAGGCCGGTGGCAATTTGCGTGATGGCGGTCATGGCGGGTCCACGGGTGTCGATGAAGGCAAGCTGATGCGGAGCACGAGGCTCGCACGCGGCTGCGGGTCGTGCAAGCATAGCGGACACGCCGCGGCGCGGGGTTTGCCGGCGGCCACCAGCCGATATAGTGCGCGGGTCGGCCGCTGCGCCGTACGCTAGAACGAGCAACAGGACAGGGCAGGACATGACCATCGGATTCCGCATCAAGCGCAACTGGACACGTGTGAGCGCTGACGTCGCCGCGCGGTATCGTGCAATTCCCGTCGCCAATGTCAGCGACTGCATGGCGCGTATGACGGCGGGCGGACCGACATTGCGGCCGATGCACGCGAGCGGCGTTATGGCGGGGCCGGCATTCACGGTGAAGTCGCGCCCGGGTGACAATCTGATGCTGCACAAGGCGATCGACCTGGCGGCGCCCGGCGACATCATCGTTTGCGATGCGGGTGGCGATCTGACGAACTCGCTGATGGGCGAGATGATGCTCGCGCACGCGATCAAGCGCGGCGTCGGCGGTTTCGTGCTCAACGGATCGGTCCGCGATCGCGATGCGTTCCTGGAGAAAAACCTGCCTGTCTATGCGGCCGGTGTCACGCATCGCGGGCCATACAAGGACGGTCCCGGCGAGATCGGATTCGCGATCAGCATCGACGGCATGACGATCGAGCCCGGCGATCTGATGCTTGGCGATGCGGACGGCGTGCTCAGCGTTCCGCGTGCCGATGTCGAGACGGTCTTTGCGGCGGCGCAGCGCAAACAGGCGGCCGAGACGGAGCAGATGGCGGCGATTGCGGCAGGGCGCTCGGATCGTTCGTGGGTCGATGCCAGCCTGACGCGGCTGGGCTGCGTATACGTCGACTGAGATACCCGATCAGTCGCGCCATCGCCGGCATGTGCAACCCGCGGCCGGCATGGTGCGTTCCCGGAGCGAGTGGCCGATCACGGCCATCGCAACCAGGAGCGCCCCCATGAAAACGCTGTCCGATGCCTTCGCGCACACGCTGCAGGATGTCTACTACGCCGAGAATGCGATTTCGAAGGCGCTGCCGAAAGTCATCGAGGCGGTGAGCCAGGCGGATCTCAAGAAGGCGCTGCAAGAACATCTGACCGAGACCAAGGACCACATCTCGACGCTGAAAAAGGTGTTCAAGGCGGCGGGTGTGGAGGCGAAAGGCGAGAAGTGCGAC
>CAZKZT010000053.1:0-11946 GCA_964557265.1 uncultured Hyphomicrobium sp. | reverse complement strand
GATCAAGGAGTGCGATGGCGTGATGAAGGAGGCGAAGGGGGCGGTCGCCCGGAACGCCGCCATCATCGGGTGCTGTCAGGCGATCGAGCACTATGAGATTGCGCGCTATGGCACGCTCAGGGAATGGGCGAAGGCCATCGATCAGCCGGAAGCGCATGAGATGCTCTCGGCGATCCTGGATCAGGAGAAGGCGGCAAATTATCGCCTGACCAACATCGCTGTGTCGTCGATCAACAAGGCCTGATCGGCGCGCACACCATTCACGCCTCGCGATCCGCTGCCGGATTCTGCTACGCTGCGGGCACAATCCCCAGTCGAGGAGCGGTGCGGTGGATGAAACCTCAGTAGGTGACGCGGCAGCGTTGCGTGCGGCTTATCTCGACCTGATGCGCGATAGCCTCGTCGGGCGGCTCAACCGCGATCCGCCGCTGCCGTCGTCCAAAGTGGACGCTTACTACGAGAACTATCGCGAGCAGGGCTGGGATTGGCCATCGGCCGCGCCATCGATGATCGGCATCAAGCGTATGGAGAACGTGCGGCGCGAGTGCGAGCGCGTGATCGCCGCTGGCGTGCCGGGTGATTTCATGGAGACAGGTGTCTGGCGCGGCGGTGCCGTGATGATGATGCGCGCGGTGCTCAAGGCATACGGCATCACCGATCGACGGGTGATTGCGGCGGACAGCTTCGCAGGACTGCCGCCACCGTCAGAGGGCGTTGCGGCGGACGCGGGTGCCGAGTTTCATACGTGGGCCGACTTCGCAGTTCCGCTCGAAGAGGTGCAGGGGAATTTCGCGCGCTACGGCCTGCTCGATGATCAGGTCGTGTTCCTGAAAGGGCTGTTCAAGGATACGCTGCCGACGGCCCCGGTCGAGCGATTGGCCGTCCTTCGTCTCGATGGCGACATGTACGAGAGCACGCGCGACGGGATCGTCAATCTGTATCCCAAGCTGATGCCGGGCGGCACGCTGATTGCGGACGACTATCATCTGTTCGAGGCCCACCGTCTCGCGATCGACGAGTACCGCGCCGCGCACGGCATCACCGACGAGATCATCCCCGTCGATCAATGGGGCGTCTATTGGGTGAAGGGGTGAGTTCGGAAATGTCGGCGTGTGGCGCCTTCACGCCTCGCATCGATGGCGGCCGAAGGCCGCGCGGCGGGAGCGACAACCGGTGAGGCAGCGGCCGCCGCGCGTGTAGGCGTCGCACCGAAGGTGCGCCTCCGGCGCAGGCCGTACGCGCCGGCGGAAAACAACGGCTTAAAATCCAGTCCACATCGTGTAAGTGCCGATCGTGGCTTGACCGTTGAGGGTGAGGGCGCGTGTCGGCGCGAACTCGGTGAGCTGGATCTGAATGACCTGCACGCCGTAGCCGTTCATCGCACTACCGACGGCATCGTTCAGCTTCAGATTGAAGCTCGCGCGATCGCTCTGGATCTCTTCCACTGTGTGACGCGTAACCTCGGTGAGGATGGCACCCTGCGAGCGCTCGATGACGTCCGAGGCGAGATCGGCGATCTTTGCGAGGGCCGCGACGATGTCATCGACGTAGTAGGTGACCATGGCGCCGACGATGACGGTCTTGTTGTCCTTGGTCATGACGACCTTGGACTGGATCTTTTGCGTCTGGCGCACCGTCATCATCATCTTGTACGTGGTGGCGACCGGCCAATACCAATGCAGGCCGGGCTTCCATCGCTTGATCCGATGGCCATGAACGAAGGCGACGCCTTCGTGAGTCGCCGGAACGATCACGAGCCACGGGAGAAGCCGTAACAGCGTCTGGAATATCTCGCCGATCCAGCCGAATGCTTTATCCAACGTCGTCTCCTGCGCGGGGAACCGATGTACTAGTCCAGTATGGTCGAAGCGGCCGCATTGGTCACGATCGCGATGCCGTAGCCGTCGAAGCGGATTGTGCCGTCGTACGGCTCTCGCACGACGCGGTTGCCGGTGCCGGTGTCGAGGCGCAGCACTTCGTTGCAGCCGCCGAGACCGTCATCCCATTCGATCGGGCGCGCCTCGCAGGGTGACGACGCGGTGTTGACGAACACGGCGCTGAGACGCCCGTCGTCGTGCCATGCGATGATCGTGTCGATGTCGGGACGGTGCGGCTTGAGGGCCGGGAAGCGCACCCAGTCGCCGAAGCGGACGTGCTGGGCAAAAATCTGCTTGGCGAGACCGGCTGGCATCAACGTGCCGTCCATGCGGATGAGGCCGTAGGCATCGTCGCCATGCGCGGTGCCGGTCCAGCGCATCTCGGCATCGGCGCCGCCACGGATCAGGTGGATCAGTGCGGAGACGTAGAACGCGGCGCCGAAGACGTTCTGATTGAGGCCGAGGGTGTAGTAGTTCTCGTGATGCGAGATCGTGTTGAGCTCGCCGCAGATGTTGAGGATGTCGCGGCCTTGAACGAGGCGGGCGACGCCGCGCGCCATGGACTCATAACTGGGCGTCTGCCCCATCAGCAGCGCTTCGAATTCGGGACCGGAAGGCGAGTCCGGCGAACCCCACATCTTGAGCCCGAGCGATTGGCTCGGCACCGCGGGCCGCCAGTCTCCGTAGCGGTGCCACGACACGAAGCCGACCAGACGATCGTCGACGTCGTGCACGAGGCGGGCAATCCAATCCATCCAGTAGGAGCGGTGATTGCCGTCGATGGCGGGCCCGCCGATGCGGCCTTTGCGGCCGCGGAGGTGCGGGGCGAGCAGCGCGCTGATTGCCTCGGCGACCGCCACGTAGATTTTCACGTACTGTTCGTAGGTGAGGTCACCGCCGACGATCTTGTTGTTGGGCTCGTTCCAGATGCAGAACAGCCAGCCGCTGACGGCATCGCCGCCCCACTGCTCGATACAACTCCACACGACCTCGCGGCACCGCGCGACATAGATCGCGATGTTGTCCTCGTTGTCGAATGGCGGCTCGAAGCGTGCGAAGGTGATCATGGGCACGGCGCCAGCGTCGAGGACGCCCTGCACGTAGATCGAGAAGCCGTGCCAGTTGTGAAGCGGGTCGGGCACCGGCTGGTCGAAAGCGAAAATGCGGATGATGCGGGTGTCCATCAGGCGCAGGTGGCGGCGCACTTCGGCGCTGTGCGCGCCACGCGACATGTTCCACCAGCCGTAGATCTCATTGAAGCCGTAGCGCAGCCGGCAACGCCGCGCCGGTGCGCGTGCGTCCTCGGCGTGAAGCTCGACGGTCGATGCGAATCCGGTCCCGGTCATGCGCGGATACTACTCACGTCCCGCAATCACTTCTCGATAATTGCAATGAGATCCTGCAAGCGCGCTGCGGGAGAATGGCGCCGCCGGAAGTCATCGCGAATGGCGAGTACGATATCAGCGTAGTGTTGCGGGCGCCTGACGACATCGGCAATCTTGGTTTGCGCGTGCTCGCGCTCGCCGAGAACCAGCTCGGAGGCCGCATCGCCATAGACGGCGCGGACATAATCGTCGTCGAGCAGGAACAGCGGAATGGTACCGGACGCGGGTGTCTCGAAGGTGCGGCAGGTGACGAAGCCGAGGCGTTCGAACAACGGCCGGTAGATCACCGGATTGAACGTGCCGCTGCTCATCGTCGCAATGACGTCCTTATAGGGGATCGGTGGCAGCGCCTCGATGCCGATCTGCTTCAGGTAGTCGCGGTCGACGTAGTAGTCGTCCTGGATCTCCTTCCACTGCGTCCATTCGAGCGGCGCGTCCCAGCCTTCGCCGACAAGGCCGATGCGGCCGAGCTCGCCGCGGATCGGCTCCAATGCGTGCAGAACCTGGGACATGCCGTGCCAGCGGAACTTGGTATGGCCGACGTAGATCATGCCGAAGGGCTTGGCCGAGAAGTCGAGCGGCGTTTCCCAGTCGGGATCGTAGATGTGGAAGAGGAACGGGATCACGTTCGGCCGCAGGGGCTTGACGGTCGGCTGGCAGATCTTGTCGGCGATGCTGTCGCAGAAATCGATCCAGGTGCGGCTCGACTCTTCGGACTTGTGATTGTAGTCGCCGCGGAACGCGATCGGCTCATTGTAGGCGCCGTCGCAGTCGATGACGACGCGGCGATTGCGCGGCACCGATGAGATCAGGCGTAGCCAGTCGAGACGATCGCCGAACTGCAACTGGGTCGTCCATTCGACGACGAAGACGACGGCATCCGCGCCGGCGAGTTCCTTCGAGTAATCCAGCGCGTAGACGTGACCGGGCGGGCCGTAGACGGTGACCTCGTGGCCGGCGTCCTTGGCGGCGCGCGCATAGCCCTTGAGATCCAGCATGCTGCCGGCGTTCTCAAAACCCCAATAGACGAACACCAGCTTCATGTTTCAGGCGCCCAATGCTGCTGCAAGCTCGGCCATGCGCCGCTCGTAGTTGTGATGCGTTGCCAGATGGCGGCGGACGTCCTGCACGATGCCGCGGTAGTACTCCGGACGTGCCAGCGCATCGAGTATCTTCTCGTCCGCGCGCCCCGGCAACGTCAGCTCGCGCGCCGCCGGGCCGTAGACGTCGGCGGCGTGGTCCGCGTCCAGAACCAGCAGCGGAATCGTGTCGGCGTAGAAAATCTCGAAGTACTTGAGCGTCAGGTGGCGCAGGTGATGGAGCACGGGGCGCTGGGTGAAGATGTTGATCTTCGCCGAGCTCATGGTGCGGATGACCTGATCGTACATGACCGAGTCCTGCGTCTCGATGTCGAGACGCCGGAAAGCATCCGCGTCGAATTCGAAGGCCAGCGGATTGCCGGAGCCTTCTTCGACGGGCGGCTTGTCCCACCACAGTCCGATGAAGCCAACGCGGCCGATGCGGTCGCGATGCGCCTCGAGCGCCGGGATCAGGGTCTGCTCGATGGCGCGGCCGCGCCACCAGTTATGGCCGAGATGGAGGATGTCGTACGTCTTCTCGGGGACATCGGCGGGCTTGGTTTCCAGCGCCGGGTCGTAGCCGTAGAAGGGCAACGCGACTTCGCGCGGGTTGGTTGGCGTCGCGATGGTCGGCTTGTAGACCTTGTCGGCGAGGGAGTCGAAATGCGCGATCCAGCGCGCGCGCTCGGCCTCGGTGTCGTGGTTGCGGTCGTAGCCATCGAGGCAGACGACGGGATTATACATCCCGTCCATGTCGAGGATCATCCGCTTGTCGCGCGGGATAGCGCCGATCATCGTCGCTTCCGCGACGCGTCCGACCTCATAAATCTCGGACTCGAAGAGGTAGACGATGCGGTCCGCGTCGGTGATGCGCTCGGAGAAGTTGAGGCCCGGCAGCCACGACATCGGCCTGCCGTACAGGCTGACGTGATGGCCGAAGCGTGGCGCGACGCGCATGTAGTCGGCGACGGCATGGGTGTTGCCGGCGTTGCCGCGATGCTTCATCACGAAAAGGATGTTCATCAGGGTTTTCCGCTCGCCAGCGCGGCGAGTTCCTCGAAACGGCGCGCGTAGGAATGATGCGCGGCAAGGTGGGCGCGCGTCTTGATCACGGCATCCCAGTAGCGTTCCGGCTCCTTCGTGGCATCGAGCAGGAAGGCGCCGACGTCCTCGCCGGGCACCAACGTCACGGCGGCGGCACCGTAGACGGCTTCAACGAACGGCTTCGGCAGCATGAGCACGGGCAGCGTGTCGGCGTGGAAGGTCTCGAAGGTGCGGACAGTTGCGAGGCCGAGCTTGCGGAACAGCGGGCGATGGAAGATCGGCGTGAACTTCGATTGCGAGAGGTAATCGAGAACTTTGTCGAAGCGGACGCCGTCCTTCACGGTGATCTCGTTGTCGAGCAGCCATTGGGGATCGGTGTCGATGCCGACGAGGCCTTGCTGGGCCGCCCACTCGGGCCGCTCTTTCCAATCCCAGCCGATCAGGCCAGCCCAACCGACAGTCTTGCGATGCGGCGCGTGGGCTTCGAAGAAGTCGCGGACTTGCTGCCAGCGCTGCCAGTTGCTGCCGACATAGGCAACGCCGAACCAGCGTTCGCTGTCTTTCCAGCGCGCGGCGGCGGCGGCGGCGGACGTTTCGGGGTTGACCACAGCATCGGGGGCGAAGCCGTGGAACAGAAACGAGCCGGCGTCCGTCCGCAGCGGGTTGAGCGTTGGCTGCAGGATCGTGTCGGAGATGGCGCGGAACCCTTCTTCCCACTCCCAGCCGACATGACCGTCGAGCTTCTCGAGGTGGTTGAAATCGTGGTCGATGAAGATCGTGTCGTTATAGCGGCCCCACAGGTCGACGACGGCGCGCTTCTCGCGCGGCAGCGTGTCGAGGAGGCGGGCGAGATGCGGCATTCCCGGCAGGTCGTTCGGCACTTGGATCACGAACAGCGCGAGATCGACGCCGGTTATGTCGGTCGTATAGGGCAGATCCGGCAGTTCCGGATTGGGTTCGCCGAACAGCACGACATCGTGGCCGAGTGCGCGCCCGGCGGCGACATAGTGGTGCACGGTGGAGACGCTGCGCGTCCAGGGATCGCAGCCGATCACGAGCAGAAGTTTCATGGGGTGCTCTCTAGTGTCCCGATTCCGAAGTTCGCCATACTTCGTTGCTGGTGTCCCGAGCGAACTTCGGAATCAAAAGGGACACTAGAATCGTAGCCTTGTTCGTGTGATTCAGATCGAAAAATTCGCTCTCTGCCGCGCCGAATGATCTGGCGAATTTTTCGATCATCACCCTAACCGCCGGTAGATGCGCGGCCGCTGCGGACGGTTTCCGCGAGGCCTTGCTCGAAGGTGAAGCGCGGCGACCAGCCGAGGACCGACTGCGCGAGGCCGATGTCGGCTTGCACGCGGCGTTGCTCGCCGGGCCGTGCGGGCGCGTGGCGGATGTCGTAGGCGCCGGGCTTGTGGCCGAAGGCGGCCGCCGCGTGCGCCGCCAGCGTGTTGATCGAGGTCGACCGGCCGCTGCCGAGGTTGAAGATGCCGCCAACCGCTTTGGGATTGGTCAGTGCGTTCACCCAGCCTTCGATGATGTCGCGGATGAAGACGAAGTCGCGCGTCTGCCCGCCGTCGCCGAAGATCGTGATCGGCTCGCCGCGGATCAGCTTGCCGGTGAAGATGCCGAGCACGCCCTGATAGGGATTATCGAGCGCCTGGCCCGGCCCGTACACGCTGAACATGCGCAGCGACGTCACACCGAAGTCGAAATCGAGGTCGGGCCGCTCGGCTGTCGCGTGGACGTAGCGTTCCGCGGCGTATTTTGTGATCCCGTAGTAGGAGTCCGGCTTGCAGGGTTGCGTCTCGGGGGTGGGGACCACGTCGCAATCGCCATAGGCGGTCATCGAACTCGCATAGATGAGACGAGGCACACGATGGCGGACGCAGAGCTGCACCACGTTCACTGTGCCTTCGGTATTGGTGCGCAGGTCGCCGACCGGATTGTCGAAGGCGCGGATGATCGAGACCTGTCCGGCAAGGTGGCAGACAGCGTCGAGCTTGGTCGCGAAGACCGCTTCGAGTTCCTCGGGACGAATGACATCTGCTTTGGTGTAAGCCGCGCCTTCGGGGACGGCAGAGCGCAACCCGTTGGATTCATTATCGACGACGTGGACTTCGTGACCGTCGGCGAGCAGACGCCGGGTCAGATGCGACCCGATGAAGCCGGCCCCGCCGGTGACGAGAATTCTCATGAAACGGGCACTCCTTGCGACCCACGAGCGACGATGTCGCTCCTGCGAGATAGCGCATGAACTGAAGCTGAACGGTCAGTCCGTCGCATATAAGGGCTTGAAGGTCCATACGTTGCGCTGCCGCCCCGCCACAGCCGGGCATTCAGGCAGTTGCGCCTGAACAACAGGCGGGAGGAGAACGCGCGGCTGGCGTTCATGTTCGCTAGAGTAGGTTCCATTTCAGAAGGTAATTGTGGGCGGTTGCGGGCGCGTCGCGCCAAGCTTGGGCCGGGTATGCACGGTGCCGTGCGGGCGCGCCGTGTGTGCATGAAATGGTACGAGGAGACAAGATGCGCGGCAAGCGGGTGTTGATCACGGGGGGTGCCGGCTTCGTCGGCTGCAACGCGGCAAGGTACTTCGGCAACAGGAATTGGCAGGTTACGGTTCTCGACAACCTGTCGCGCGAAGGCACGGAGCAGAACCTGCATTGGCTGCAGGATGGTACGCGCTTCGACTTCGAGCAGGTCGATATCCGTGAGCGGGCAGCCGTCGAGCGCGTGTTCGCCGAGAACCGCTATGATGCCGTGATCCATCTCGCGGCGCAGGTCGCGGTGACCGACGTCGTCACCGATCCGCGCACCGACTTCATGATCAATGCGCTCGGCACCTTCAATCTGCTCGAGGCGGTGCGCAAGCACAGCCCCGAAGCCGTGTTCATCTTTGCCTCGACCAACAAGGTCTACGGCAAAATCGACGGCGCCAAGTATACGCTCGAGGGCAGCCGCTACGCCTACACGGACCGTCCGCATGGCATCGACGAGCAGCAGGCGCTGGACTTTCTCTCGCCGTACGGCTGCTCGAAGGGTGCAGCCGACCAGTACACGCTCGATTATGCGCGGATCTATGGCATCCCGGCGACGGCGTTCCGCCAGTCGTGCATCTACGGCACCCGCCAGTTCGGGATCGAGGATCAGGGTTGGGTGGCGTGGTTCACGATCGCGTCGCGCCTGAAGCGCAACATCACGATTTTCGGGGACGGCAAGCAGGTGCGTGACGTGCTCTACGTCGACGATCTGATCCGCGCCTACGAGGCGGCAATCATGGCGCCGGACAAGATCGCAGGGCAGGCGTTCAACGTCGGTGGCGGTCCGCGTAACGTCCTTTCTCTGGTCGATCTGGTTGGGCTGCTCGAAAAGAAGCTCGGCCGCGCAATTCCGCTCAAGTGGGACGACTGGCGCCCTGGTGATCAGCGGGTCTACATCAGCGACATCCGGAAGCTCGAGACGATGCTCAACTGGACGCCGCAGGTCGGTGTCGCCGACGGCGTCGGCCAGCTTGCGACCTGGGTGCAGGCGAACGAGCATCTGTTCGCCACGCCAGCGGAGGCCAGTGCCGCGATGCCGGCGCCCGCCGTCGCGGCACCGGCGCATCCGGCCTCGTAGAAAAAAGCCCACGCTTCGGCTATGGGTTCTGGCAAGGAACCGATGGGAGCGTGGGGATGCGATCCGGCTGGCGCAGAGTATCGTCGAACTGGCTGCTGATTGCGGCGGTGCTGGTCATCGGGTCAGTGGCGCTTGCGGCGGGGCCTGCGGAGGCTGCGCGGCGCGCCTTCGTCGTCGGCAATGCGAGCTACCAGCACGCGGCGTCTCTCGCCAACCCGGCCAACGACGCGCGCGATCTCGCATCCCGGTTGCGGGAACTCGGCTGGGAGGTGACGCTGCAGTTCGATGCCTCTCGCAGCGCCCTGATGAAGGGGTTTCAGACGTTCGCGCGTGGCCTGAAGCCCGACGATACCTCGCTGGTCTACTTCGCCGGCCACGCCCTCCAGATCGGCGGCGAAAATTATCTGGCGCCGGTCGAGGCCAATGCGCGCACCGAAGATGACGTGCGCGCGCAGTTCGTTCCTCTCAATGCGTTCCTTGCGGATCTCTCACGCTCCAGCCGGACGCGAATCGTGATCCTCGATGCGTGCCGCGATAACCCGCTCGGCAGCAAGCTGACTGCCAGCGAAGGTACGCGGTCGGCCGGTGGCGCCAAGGGTCTTGCGCGCGTTTACGCAGGCGTGGGTTCGTTCATCGTTTTCTCGACACAGCCAGGGAACGTCGCGCTTGATGGCGCGGGGCGCAACAGCCCCTTCACGAAGGCGCTGCTCGATCACATTGCGCTGCCGGGCGCCGATGTTCACGCCGTCATGCGACGGGTGCGCGCCGACGTGCAGCAGACGACGCGCGAGCAGCAGATCCCGTGGGAGAATTCCTCGCTGATCGACGAGGTGGCGTTCGGCAGCGATGCCGCGCTGCCGCCGCAACGCATGGCGGAGGCGCGTCCGCCGGCAACCGAACAACCGACCGCGACGCGCGGCACGCGTGCGCCCGCACAGAGCGAGCCGACGCCCAAGACGGGAGCCACGCCCGCGCCGGAGCGGGCGAGCCGCGTCAGCTTCCATTATGTGACCGGGCTCGACCCCAACGGCGACAATTTTCTGGCGTTGCGGTCCGGGCCGAAGCCCGGCGATGTGCGCATCGCGACGATGGGACCCGATACGCTGCTGCAGGTGAAGGAGAGCAGCGGTCCGTGGCGGCGCGTCGTGTTGTTGGATGGCTCGACGGGCTGGGCGCACAGCAAATGGATCGCGTGCTGCCGGGCGGTCGATGCACGGCTGGTGCCCGCGGCAGCGCCGGCACCGCCGCGACCCGCACCGCCGCCACCGGCGGCTGCGGAGTCCTGCGAGGGGCTCTGGCATCAGCGCAACACGATCTGGAATCGTCACGGTTATTGCTTCACGACCACCCGTGCGCGTGCGGCGTTCGATACGTCGTCGTGCTTCCGCGATCAGGCCGCGGCGCGGGCCGCGATGTCGGCAGGCGAACGCACGACGATCGATGCGCTGCTGGCGCGCGAGCGCAGCATGGGGTGCCGTTGAGCGCGATGGATATGAGGGCCGAGGACATCATCGCAGCACTGGGATTGCTGCCGCATCCCGAGGGTGGCCACTTCGTCGAGACGTGGCGGCACGCGCCGGAGGGTGGCGGCCGTGGTGCCGGCACCGCGATCTACTATCTGCTCAAGGCGGGAGAGCGCTCGCACTGGCACCGCGTCGATGCCGCGGAGATCTGGCACTGGTATGCTGGCGCGCCGCTGGAGCTGTCGCTGTCGGCCGATGGTGCACGTAGCGAAGTGGTGACGCTCGGTAACGACCTGATGGCCGGCGCGCGCCCGCAAGTCGTGGTGCCCGCAGGCGCGTGGCAGAGCGCCGTCAGTATGGGGGCGTGGACGCTGGTCGGCTGCACGGTCAGCCCGGCGTTTATGTTTTCGGGGTTCGAGATGGCGGCGCCGGATTGGGCGCCGGGCCGGGACTGAGACCGGGCGGCCTCAGCGCAGCGCGAGCCGCCGTGTCAGATGCACCGCTTCGTCGATGGACTGCGCCTGACAGGTGAACTGGCTGTAGCCCGCGGGGGTGTAAGCGTAAGAGCCGGCGTGCCAGCACCACGCGCCGCGATAGTGGCGGCCATGGCGAATGATGACGCCGACATCCTCGCCGGCTTCAGCAGCGCAACCAGCGGCGTTGAGGTCTGTGTCGGTTCCGAGGGCGACGAGCAGCTGGCTTTCCATGATGCCTGCGGACATACCGCGTCTCCGCGCAATAAATTGGCGGCCCCCGGAGGCATCATACCTCACGACGGCCTCGCAGCACGCCGCAGGACGACGCGCCGGAGATCAAGAGTTGCCCCAAATTTGGTTCGAATTCCACGATTGGCGTTAGTTAGTGTAACCCGCGCGTGAACCAGACACGCGGGATGCGGGAGGCGCCGTTAGGAATTTGTAGACCACGGGAACCGGCCGCGGATCAGGCCCGGCCGGACTCGTTGGCTTCGACCCGCCGTCCGAGTGCGCCGAGCGCGGTCGCGACGATGCCGGCGGCGCCGAGACCCGCGCGCTCGTACATCTTCTCCGGTTTGTCGTGATCGATGAATTCGTCCGGCAACACCATCGGTCGCACCTTCAGTCCGCGATCGAGCAAGCCTTCGGACGCCAGGAAGTTGAGCACGAAGCTCGAGAAGCCGCCGACGGAGCCTTCCTCGATCGTGATCAGTACTTCGTGGTTGGTCGCGAGGCGGCGGATGAGCTCCTCGTCGAGGGGCTTTGCAAAGCGTGCGTCGGCGACGGTCGTGGAGAGGCCGAGCGCGGCGAGCTGGTCGGCGGCCTTGAGGCTTTCGGCGAGGCGGGTGCCGAGCGACAGGATGGCGACGGTCGAGCCTTCGCGCACAACCCGGCCTTTGCCGATTTCGAGCGGGACGCCCGCTTCGGGAAGCTCGACGCCGACGCCTTCACCGCGTGGATAGCGCAATGCACTCGGGCGGTCGTCAATGGCGACGGCGGTCGCG
>CAZKZT010000052.1:0-14348 GCA_964557265.1 uncultured Hyphomicrobium sp. | reverse complement strand
GTCACTTCACTCCCTGCGGCTTGCGCTGCAACTGATCGAGAGGCAGGTAGGGCACGGCACCCGATCCGACCTTGCTGTCGAGGATAATTTTGTCGGCGCCGCCGAGCAGCCGCTCCATCGTCTCGAGATAGAGTCGCTGACGGGTCACGTCGGGCGCCTTCTTGTACTCGTCGAGCACCTGCGAGAAGCGGGACGCCTGACCGATCGCCTCCTCAACCATCTGCTTTTTGTAGCCTTCGGCCTCGGCGATGATGCGATCCGCGGCACCGCGCGCCTCAGGGACGATCTTGCTGGCGTAGGCCTGCGCCTGATTCTTCGCCGTCTCGAGGTCGATCCGGGCCGCCTGCACGTCACGGAAGGCGTCGCCGACCGTTGAGGGCGGGAACACGCGCTGCAAGCTGACCTCGTCGATGACGATGCCCGCGTCGTAGCTGTCGAGTGTATCCTGCATCAGCTTCTGGACCGACGTCCGAATCGTGCCGAGATCGGAAGTCAGGACGCGCTCGAAGTCACTCTTGCCGACCACCTCGCGCATCGCGCTCTCGGCGACATCCTTCACGGTCGTGTCCGGGTTCTGGATGCGGAAGAGGTACTTCTCGGCGTCCTGGATGCGCCAGATCACGACGAACGGGACCTCGACGACATTCTCGTCGCCGGTCAGCATGCCGCTTTCCTCAGGGACGTTCGTCGTACCCGTCGAACCGCGGCGCACCACGCTGGAACGGAAGCCCACTTCGATCGTGTTCTTGCGCGTCACCTTCGGCAAACGCACTTCCTCGATCGGGTAAGGCAGACGGAAATGCAGGCCTGGCGGCTCCTGGCGCACGAACTCGCCAAAGCGCAGCACCACGCCCAGCTCGTCGGGTTGTACGCGGAACGTAAATGCATAGAAGCCGGCCACCGCGATGCCGATCGCGGCAACGAGGAACAGCAGCGGCCCCGGCAGGCCCGAGCCCGGCATGACCTGCTTCAGGCGGTCCTGGCTGCGCCGCAGCAGCTCCTCAAGGTCGGGCTGCTGGCCGCTACCACCACCGCCGCCGCCGCCGGATGGCCCCTGGCCCCAGGGGCCGCCGCCACCGCCGCCCCCCTTCCAGCCACCGCCACCACCACCCTGATTGCTCCACGGCATCGACACGCCCTTTTTCGATCGGTTTTCGGGGATTGAGCGAACGCCGGACAAGCAGCCTAGCTCCGGTTGTATACCCGGCAGCGCTCCACCCAGCATCCGTGCTCCACGCACAGCTCGCCCGAGGTTATATGCTAAAGTCATCGGCTTCGGCAAATTACGAGCTGGTCATCTCTATATAGGTGTTCAGGCCGATAGATCGAGCCCGCATGAAGGCGAAAAAGAGCGAGGCCCGACGACGCACATTCAGCCGGTTGCGGCTGTCGGGCGGGGCGGTTATGAGTACGCCGCATCCAGCCGCTGCGGGCACCGCCCGCGCCGGGCCGCCTCGCGCGTCCGATGGCGGCATGACCTCGGGGCGCCACACCGAGGTCAGGATGAAAGAAACCATGAGGTGCGGCCGGGCAACCAGCGGCTCCGAGGGAACGGTCTGAGCCGGGAGTGCCATGACGACGGTCGTGATGAAATTTGGGGGCACCTCGGTCGCCAATGTCGAGCGCATCCGGGTCGTGGCCCAGCACGTCAAGCGCGAAGTCGATGCCGGCAACAAGGTTGCTGTCGTCGTATCGGCAATGTCTGGCACGACCAACCAGCTCGTGAGCTGGGTGCGCGAGACGGCCCTTCTCCACGATGCGCGCGAGTACGATGCGATCGTCGCCTCAGGCGAGAACATCACCGCCGGCCTGCTGGCGATCGCACTCCAGTCGATCGGCGTTCAGGCGCGCTCCTGGCAAGGATGGCAGATTCCGATCCTCACCGATCAGGCGCACGGTGCCGCGCGCATCGTCGATATTCCGGGCGAGAAGCTGCGCGAACGCCTTGACTCGGGCGAAGTTGCCGTGGTCACCGGCTTTCAGGGCATCGAGCCCACGCGCCAGCGGCTCGCGACGCTCGGGCGCGGCGGCTCCGACACCAGCGCGGTTGCGATCGCGGTCGCCCTGAAGGCGGACATCTGCGACATCTACACGGACGTCGACGGCGTCTACACGACCGACCCGCGCGTGGTGCCTAAGGCCAAGCGGCTGACCCGCGTCTCCTACGAAGAAATGCTGGAGATGGCCTCGCTCGGCTCCAAGGTCCTCCAGACGCGCTCGGTGGAACTCGCCATGGTCCACCGCATGCGGACGCGCGTGTTGTCGAGCTTTACGCCGCCGGATGAGATCCCGGCAGCACACCCCGACACGTGGCACGAGATCGGCACGATCGTTTGCGATGAGGATGAAATCGTGGAACAGCAAGTCGTCAGCGGCATCGCCTTTTCGCGCGACGAAGCCAAGATCACGCTGCGCAAGATCGCCGACAAACCGGGCGTCGCGGCGCGCATCTTCGGCCCGCTCGCGGACGCCAACATCAACGTCGATATGATCGTCCAGAACCTGTCGGCGGACGGCAAAAGCACGGACATGACCTTCACGGTCCTCCAGACCGACCTGCCGCGCTCTTTGGAAGTGGTCAAAGCTGCTGCCCAGGATATCGGCTTTTTCGATGTCGAAAGCTCGGGCGACGTCGTCAAGGTGTCGGTGATCGGCATCGGGATGCGCAGCCATGCGGGCGTCGCCGCCGGCATGTTCAAGGCACTGTCCGAGAAGGGCATCAATATCCAGGCGATTTCGACTTCGGAGATCAAGATCAGCGTCTTGATCGACCGGGCCTATTCGGAGCTCGCCGTGCGCACGCTGCATTCGCTCTACGGGCTCGACGCCGAGTAGACCGACCGCACTCGTGCACTGCACACGGCAATCCAGCCTGATTTTCAGGCTCGCGAACAGCGGCTGATGTCGCTTAGTCGTGAGTTGCCGAAGTCCGCCGCCATTGACAAGCTTGCGCATGGGTGCAACGCCCGTAATCGATCCGACCGGTGGCAGCGCGCCGAGAGCACGGCGTGAATTGGGAATGGCAGGGCTGAAATGCCGAAGGGACCGTTCCAGGACCAGCATCTGCCGACAGCCGAACCCGGGCTGCGGATCATCCTGCGTCGCCTGCGCGAAATCATCGAGGAGCCGGGCGACGGCCAGAGCCGGCTCGACAAGATCGTCCGCCAGATCGCCGGCGTGATGGTGGCGGAAGTCTGCTCGATCTACCTGAAGCGCCAGGACGGCAGCCTCGAACTGTTCGCCACCGAGGGCCTCAATCCATCGGCGACCCATCGCACGTTCATGAACCGGGGCGAAGGCCTCGTCGGACGGTGCGCCGAACTGGCGGTGCCGGTCAACGAGCCGGATGCGCAAAGCCATCCCGCATTCTCGTATCGGCCGGAAACGGGCGAGGAGATCTATCACTCGTTCCTCGCGGTGCCGATCCTGCGCAGTGGCGACGTGCTCGGTGTGCTCACCGTCCAGAACAAGACGCTGCGCGAGTACTCCGACGAGGACGTCGAGATCCTGCACACCACGGCGATGGTGCTCGCCGAGCAGCTCGTCTCGGCCGGGATTCCCGGCGCCAACATGGCGCTCGAGTTCAGCCGCCGCGTCGGCCACATGGTCAAGGGCCAGGCGATCTCGGAAGGCATTGCGCTGGGTCGCGCGGTGCTGCACGAGCCACGCGTCGTCGTCACACACCTGACCTCCGAGGATCCGGCCGCGGAAGCCGTGCGCCTCGACGCCGCCGTCGAAGAGCTCAAATCGGTCGTCGACGAGATGATCGGGCACGGCGATCTCGCACGAGACGGCGAGCACAAGGACATCCTCGAAGCCTACCGCATGTTCGCCAACGACCGCGGCTGGCAGCGCCGTCTCAAGGAGGCGATCCAGTCCGGCCTGACGGCGGAGGCCGCCGTCGAACGCGTGCAGAACGAGACGCGCGCGCGGATGCTGCGTCAGCGCGATCCCTACTGGCGAGACCGCGTGCGCGACCTCGAGGATCTGTCGGACCGCCTGCTGCGCATTCTGACGACGCCCAATGCGGGCGGCAGCATGGGCAAGCAGCTCCCGCGCGACGCGATCATCATCGCGCGCACCATGGGCGCGGCCGACCTCCTCGACTACGACCGCACCCGGCTCAGGGGCATCGTGATCGAGGAAGGCGGCGGCCAGAGCCATGTCGCCATTGTCGCGCGCGCGCTCGGCATCGTCGCGGTAACGGACGTGCGCCGCGTGATCGAGCGGATCGATGCCGGCGATCCGATCATCGTCGACGGCACGACGGGCGAGGTCTTCGTCCGCCCGGCAAGCGATGTCATCCAGGCATTCTCCGACAAGGTGCGTTTCCGCGCCCGCCAGCAGCGCCAGTATCGCTCATTGATCGGGCGGCCCGCGGTGACGCTGGATGGCGAGCGCATCTCGCTGCAGATGAACGCCGGGCTCCCCGACGACCTGATCCATCTCGAGCAGTCGGGTGCCGATGGCATCGGCCTTTTCCGCACCGAGCTGCAGTTCATGGTGGCGGCGACGTTCCCGCGCCTCGACCGCCAGACGCAGGTCTATCGCGCCGTGATCGAGGGCGCGGCGGGCAAACCCATCGTGTTCCGTACGCTCGACATCGGCGGCGACAAGGTCCTGCCGTACATGCGCCAGCACCCCGAGGACAATCCCGCCCTCGGCTGGCGCGGCATCCGCATGGGTCTCGACCGGACCGCGCTGCTGCGGACGCAGCTACGCGCCCTGCTGCGCGCCGCGGACGGCAACGAACTCCGCGTGATGATCCCGATGGTCTCCGAGCCTCAAGAGA
The DNA here is from genome assembly GCA_964557265.1 of uncultured Hyphomicrobium sp. Classification (GTDB taxonomy): domain Bacteria; phylum Pseudomonadota; class Alphaproteobacteria; order Rhizobiales; family Hyphomicrobiaceae. The sequence continues at coordinate 9,556 of CAZKZT010000052.1, read as the reverse complement.
TCATTGCCGCGCGTGCGCTCCTCAACCGCGAGATCGAACTCAACCAGCGCCGCGGCACGAGCGGCCCGACGCGCGTCCACTTCGGCATCATGATCGAGGTGCCATCGCTGCTGTTCGATCTCGACGCGGTGCTGCCGCTGGTCGATTTCGCCTCGGTCGGCAGCAATGACCTCATGCAGTATTTCTTCGCGAGCGATCGCGCCAATCCGAAGGTGTCAGGTCGTTTCGACGTGCTCTCGCCCTCGTTCCTGCGCGCGCTGTCGAGCGTCACTGCGGCGGGGCGGCGCCTCGGTGTGCCGATCGGCCTGTGCGGCGAGATCGGCGGCCGGCCACTCGAGGCGATGGCGCTGATCGGTGCCGGCTTCCGCACGCTGTCGATGGCGCCAGCCAGCATCGGCCCCGTCAAGGCGATGGTGCTCGGGCTTCACGCGGGACGCAACGGCGAAGCCGTCGCCGAGCTGATCGCCAAAGGAGGGCAGAGCATTCGCGACGGCCTCGCGGCCTACGCGCGCAAAGAAGGCATCGAGATCTGACTGGACGCCCTCGATCGAAAGGGCGGCCGTCGGGAGGCATCAGCAAGGAGTGCACAGTGAGCCAGACTGACATCGACGTCACGGTAGCCGATGAGATCCAGGTCATCCGCTTCACGCGTCCGGAGAAGAAAAACGCCTTCACCGGTGAAATGTACGACGCCATGTCGGCCGCGCTCGATCGTGGCGAAAGCGACGACAAAATCGTCGCGCACGTGTTCATTGGCTCCGGCGGCATCTTCAATGCCGGCAACGACATCAACGATTTCATCCGCCGCTCGAAGGCGGGAGGCGGCACGAGCGGCGGCGATGGCATCCCGACTCCGTCGCTGAGCTTCATTCGGCGGTTGCCGAAGGTGACGAAACCGATGATCGCGGCAGTTGATGGCGCAGCAATCGGCATCGGCACGACGATGCTGTTCCACTGCGATCTCGTCTACGCGTCGCCGACTGCGAGCCTGCGCACCCCGTTCCTCGACCTCGGTCTGGTGCCGGAGGCCGCATCGAGCCTCACGGCGGTGCAGCGCATGGGCAATGCCCGCGCGTTCGAGCTGCTGTGCCTCGGCGAGCCGTTCAATGCCGAGCGCGCGAAGGAAGCGGGGATCGTCAACGCCGTCGTACCGGCTGATCAGCTCGAAGCGACAGCGCTGAAGGCGGCCCGGCGTCTCGCAGCGAAGCCGCGCGGCGCGCTGCTCGCCGCACGCCGCCTGATGCGTGGCGATCCGTCCGCTCTCAGCGCCCAGATCGAAGCCGAGTCGGAGGTTTTCAAGCAGTGCATGAGCAGCGCCGAGGCGCAGGAGGCATTCGCCGCCTTCTTCGAGAAGCGCCCGCCGGACTTCGCCAAGGCACGCGCCAACGCTGCAGCCAGGAAAGGCTGACGCGCCGACGGCGCGAGCTGCCTTATGCCGCAATCGTCACTTAGGTCGACGGCATGAAACACGCGTCGCGCCGATTGGCTCGCTTTCTTGTGCTCGTGCTCGGACTGGCGCTCATTGCGCCGGTGGCGACGCCTGCCGATGCCAATTGGCTGACGCGCATCCTGCGGCATGCCGACGACGCCCCGGCGAAGCGCGCCGGCAAGGGCGTGGTTGGCACCCTCGACGAAGCGGGGGGCCACATCAAGACGCTGCCCGGCCCCCGCCGCAACCGCGCCATCGCCGTCGACGCGACCGATGTTGGCCACTGGCGCCTGCGCAATGCCGAGGGCGAGACATTCACGGCCGCCAGTCCCGATGAACTGAAGCGCGGGCTGCAGCTCCTGGCGCCGATGAAGACCGGCGAAGTCGCGGGCCACATCTTCTTCCTGACCGCCGACGTTCTCTTCAAGCACAAGGAACGCCTGAAGGAACTGCCAGCCGACGCCGAGTTCAACGCCCTGTTCGAGGGGCAGGTGGTCCGCCTCGTCCGGCGCATGATCGACGGCAAGGAACACTACTATCTCGACACCGGCGGCGGCCTGCACCTCCCGATCACGACGCGCGGGCACGCCCATGAGGTTCTGTGGCAGCTCGCGCGGCCGGTCGACCGCGCCGCAATCCGCGTTCTCGCCCTCGAACCGGGCTCGACCACGCTGCTGAAGCGCACGCCGCCGCCAAGCCCCGGTCCCGGCCGGATCGCGGTTGAAGCCGTCGATCCCGAGCGGCTGCCGCATATGCTGAGTGCGGTCTCGGGGGGCACGATCGTCATCACGGGGCGCCTCGACGGCACGCTCCTTCATTACCGGCCGTCGAGCGGGCCCGAGCGATCCTTGGCGCATGCGCAATTGCGCGCCGATGCTCTGGCGAAGGACGTCAATCTCGTCATCCTGTCCTCGTCCAGCGCGCGCCAGCCCGGCACACGCAATTGGTTGTGGCAGCGTGTTGACCTCACACCGCACGCAGACGGCAAGGCAGCGCCGAACGTCGGTGATCTGGTACGGCGCTTGACCGGCGGCGCCCCCGTCGAGGCGCGAGTCACCGACCAGGGCGAGCGCAGCGTCTCGATCGCATTCTTCGCGCTCGCCGGTGGCGGACGCGGATGGGCAGCGCCGGTCGGCGACGCCTGGCGCGACCTTGCCCCCGAGGTGACAGGGACCATCGTCGCGACCGGCCTCCAGCTCCACCTGCGCAGCCGCGACCGCCAAAAGGAACTCGACCTGCGACTCATTCCGGGCATCCCGTCAGGGTATCAGTGGACCTACGTCAGCTTTCTGCTGCTCGGTCTCATCGGCATGAGCGCGGCCGGCCCGTGGTGGCGGCGCATCTGGCCGCTCGAGGAACGGAGCGAGTATGCGGGCCGGCTTGGCTACTGGGCCGCGCGCACGCTGCGAGGCACACTCTTTTTGCTCGTCTTTTTGCCGCTCGTCTCACCGGTCAGCGCACCGATCGCGGCGGTGCGCTGGGTGTGGAGTTGGGTGGTCGCGATCTACGCCCTCATCACCTATCCGCTGCGGCGCCGCGCGGCCTGAAATCGCGCCCTTTCGACCTTCCGCCTCGGCCCATCCCGCCACTTCGTGCCGTCGCTGCAACAGTCAGCGCTTCTTATTGAGAAATTTGAATAATTTAGATGCTTTGGTTGGACCTGCTGGCTCGAATCGCCGAAACCCTGCATAATTACGATTCGTAGCCAATCGACAGGCCGCCCGCGCACGCACGCCATGGTTTTTCCAGTCGTCGCTTAAGACCACCGCGCGGCCGGGCCGGTGACAAACCCGGGACGCAATGGACACCGTCGAACGCGGAGCGAAGCGGCGACTGGCACGCGAGGACCTCGTCCTCCTGCTGCTGGCGGCACTTGCCTCGGTGGCGGTGCTCGCGATCGCGGCGTTCGACACCAGCATCCAGGTCGTCGGCAACATCCGGCTTGGACAGATTCTCGCTGGCACGGTCATGCTCGGCGCCGCCGCAGCCATGGCGACGCTGCTGTGGCGGTCGTGGCTGCAGCAGCGCTGGCGTACCTTCAAGCGACGGGACGAAGTCGGCGAACTCCGCCGCAACCTCGCGGCCGCCGAAGCGATCCTCAAGGCCGAGCCTCAGGTTCTGATCTTCTGGCAGCAGGGTGAGAACATGCGCGTCGCCGCGCACACCCTGACGACCGTGCCCGGCCTGCCCGAAGATCCCCAGCTCCTGATGCGGCTCGGCGCATGGCTCGAGCCTGCCGCCGCGCGTGAACTCAAAGCGATGCTCGACACGCTCTTCACGGCAGGCCGTCCGTTCAACTTGCTGGTGCGGACAGCAGCGGGCGGCGATGTCGAGGCGGATGGGCGCGTCTCAGGCGGGCGTGCGATCCTGCGGTTCCGCGACGTTGCGGGCTACCGCAAGCAGATCGCCCAGATCATGGACCAGCACCGCCAGCTCGCCCGCGACATCGGGCTCGGCCGCGCACTCTACAATGCACTGCCGCATCCGGTATGGATCCGCGGCGGCGATGGCCAGATCGAGTGGGTCAACAAGGCCTACGCCAAAGCCGTCGGCGCGGAGAGCGAGGCGGCGGCTGTGGAGAGCAAACTCGAACTGCTCGAAACGCGGGCGCGCGAGGAACTGGCCGGCGTGCTCCAGCGCGGTGACAGTTTCCGCAAGCGTCTGCCGCTGATCATCGCCGGCGAGCGCCGTCCGCACGATGTCGTCGTGCTCCCGTTCGGTGGCGCGAGCGTGGCCTGCGCGATCGACGCCACGGCAATCCAGGACGTCCAAGGCGAGCTCAAACGCGTCGTTGCCGCCTACGATCGTACACTCGACCGTGTCTCGACCGCCGTCGCAATCTTTGCGCGCGACCAGCGGCTCAGCTTCTTCAACGACGCGTTCGCGCGGATGTGGCAGCTCGACACCGACTGGCTCGCCGAACGTCCCTTGCATGGCGCGATCCTCGACCGGTTGCGCGAGCGCAGCCGTATCCCCGAGGTCGTCAACTATCGCGAATGGAAAGACAAGGTGCTCGCCGGTTACAAGACCGGCTCGGAGCCCGAGGAATGGTGGCACATCCCCGATGGCCGCTCGGTCCACGTCATGGCCGAGGAACGCCCCGACGGCGGCATCACGTATCTCTATGAGGACGAGACCGAAAGGCTCTTGATGGAGAGCCGCTTCAACGCCCTCATCGGCGTGCAGCGCGAAACGCTCGACCATCTTGCGGAAGGCGTCGCGGTGTTCGGCACCGATGGCCGCCTGAAACTGTTCAACAGCGCCTTCGAACGGATCTGGAAGCTCGGACGCCGGACGCTGCAGGACGAACCGCATATCGACGAGATCATGCGCCAGTGTCAGGTCCTTCACGACGACCCTGCCGGCTGGACCGAGATTGCGCAGGTGGCAACGTCGATCTCCGACCAGCGCCAGAACGTCAACGGGCAGATGACGCGGGCCGATCAGAGCGTCATCAATTACGCGGCGACTTTGCTGCCCGACGGCGGCGTTCTCGCGACATTCGCCGACGTGACGGTCTCGAAGCGCTACGAGCGCGCGCTGATCGAGCGCAACGAAGCGCTGATCGCCGCCGACCGCTTGAAGAGCCAGTTCATCAGCCACGTGTCGTATGAGCTGCGCACGCCGCTCACCAGCATCATCGGTTTCACCGAGCTGCTCGGCAGCCCGCGCACCGGCGAGATGAACGAGAAGCAGCGCGAGTATCTGTCGGCCGTCTCACGCTCGTCGGAAACGCTGCTGTCGACGATCAACGACATTCTCGATCTCGCCAACATCGACGCCGGTGCTCTGGAACTGCGGATCGCACCGGTCAAAACCACGGCGATCATCGATTCCGCGGCACTGGCCGTGAAAGAGCGGATGGCCCGCATCCACCTTACGTTGCATATCGACGTGGAAGAAAGTGTCGGCGAATTCATTGCCGACGAGGCTCGCGTGCGTCAGATCCTTTACAATCTGCTTTCCAACGCGATCGGCTTCTCGGAACCCGGCGGCATGATCCGCCTCGCCTGCCAGCGTGAGGGCTCGATGATCGCATTCATCGTCACCGATCAGGGGGCCGGCATCCCCCACGACCAGCAGCGCGACGTGATCGGGCGCTTCGTCTCCCGCAGCCGTGGCTCCAAGCATCGCGGCGCCGGTCTCGGCCTGCCGATCGTCAAGAGCCTCGTCGAGCTGCACGGCGGCACCATGAGCCTCGTCAGCGCCCCCGGCGAGGGGACATCGGTGACCGTACGGTTCCCTGAAGATGGGCCCCGCATAGCGTCGGAGACCATGACGCCGATGGCTCTCGCACACGAGATCAGATGACGACATGACGGCCGAGTGGGTAGTGCGTAAGGTCGATGAAGCAAGGCTCACCCGCATCGCGGAGCTGGTCGCGCTCAAGGTGCGTGCGGGGGATCTCATCACGCTCAACGGTGATCTCGGCGCCGGCAAGACGACCTTCGCCCGGTCCTTCATTCGCGCGCTGCTCGACGATCTCGATGCGGAAGTGCCGAGCCCGACGTTCACGCTCGTGCAGTCGTATCCGACGCCGCGTATCGAGGTTGCGCACTTCGATCTCTACCGGCTCAATAGCCCCGACGAACTCGACGAAATCGGCTTCGACGAGGCGGTGACCGGCGGCGTCGCCCTGGTGGAATGGCCGGAGCGCGCGGAGGATCGCCTGCACGGCAACACGCTCGAAGTCTCGCTTGCGCCCGGCGACAGCGCCGACACGCGGACCGTCACGCTGACAGCGGACACGGGCTGGTCCGCGCGCCTCGAACGCCTGCGCGAGATCGAGAGCTTTCTCGACGTCGTTCCCGATCCGAAGGTGACGCTCCGCTACATGCAGGGCGATGCCTCGACGCGCGCCTACGCGCGGCTCACGGATGCGCACCGCTCGCAGATCCTCATGGACAGCCCGCGGATGCCGGACGGACCGCCAATCCGTGACGGCCTGCCGTACAGCCGCATCGCCCATCTCGCCGAGGACGTGACGGCGTTCCACGCCGTGCGCGAGGCGCTGGCGGCCTGTGGTCTCAATGTACCGCGCATCGTGAAACACGATCACGCGCGCGGCTTCCTCCTCACCGAGGACTTCGGCGACACGACATTCGGCCGGGCGCTCGCGGAAGGCGTCAGCCAGCGTACGCTATGGGCGGCGGCGCTCGACGTGCTGGCCGCGCTCAGGGCCCACGCGCCAGCGGAACGCCTGCCGGTTCCGGGTGGCGGCGATCATATCCTCCACCGTTTCGACCGCGCGGCACTGTTGATCGAAGTCGAGCTGTTGACGGACTGGTACTGGCCAGCGGTGAAGGGCAAGCCCATCCCGGCGCAGGCCAAGGCCGACTTTCTCCGCATCTGGAACGCGCAAATCGACTGGCTCGAAACGCTGCCGCTCGGCTGGGTCCTGCGTGACTACCATTCGCCGAACCTGATGTGGCCCGGCGACGGCCGCGTCGGCGTGCTCGACTTTCAGGATTCCATGCGCGGTCCCTGGGCCTATGATGTCGTCTCGCTGCTGCAGGACGCGCGCCTCGATGTGCCGGAGGATCTCGAACGCGCGCTGCTCGCCGGCTACCGCGCAAAGGTTAGCGTGCGCGAGCCCGACTTCGACGCGGCCGTATTCGACACCGCCTACGCCATCCTCGGCGCCCAGCGGAACACCAAGCTGCTCGGCATCTTCCGCCGCCTCTCGCATCGCGATGGCAAGCACGCCTATCTCGCGCACATCCCGCGCATCTGGCGCTACATGGAGCGCAACCTGCGCCACCCCGCTCTCGCCGAATTGCGCGGCTGGCTGGATACGCACTTCCCGCCCGCTGGACGGGAGAAGGACTTCCCCCTCTCCCCGTGAAGGACGGGGAGAGGGGATGGCCGTGGCGCTCGCGGCGGATCTCACCAGACTCCTCCCATCTTTGACTATTTGCCGGCGAGCGGATAGCGGTGCGCGCATGAACGGATCGGAGACATCGCCGCAACGGCTGGACCTCGCGCTCGTCGCGCGCGGGCTCGTAGCGACGCGGGCCAAGGCGCGGGACCTGATCGCGCGCGGCGAAGTGCGCGTCGACGGCGCCGTCGCGAGCAAGCCGGCGATGGGCGTACGCGACACGCAAATGATCGCGGTCGATGCGCAGGCGGCGGCGCAGGTGTCGCGCGGAGCGGTGAAGCTCGCCGCGGCGCTGGACAGCTTCGGCCTCGATGCGAATGGGCGCGTGGCGCTCGATGTCGGCGCGTCAACGGGCGGGTTCACCCAGGTGCTACTGGAACGAGGCGCGACGCGCGTGTACGCGGTGGATGTCGGCAAGGGGCAACTGCACGCGGCGTTACTGAGTGACGTGCGCGTGGTGGCGCTCGAAGAATGTGATGCGCGAGCCCTGGATCGCGAACAGATCCCGGAGGCAGTGGCGGCGATCGTTGCGGATGTGAGCTTTATATCGTTGATGAAGGCACTCCCCGCGGCGCTGGAGCTGGCGGCGCCGGGATGCTGGCTGGTGGCGCTGGTGAAGCCGCAGTTCGAAGTCGGGCGTGAAGGCATAGGCAAAGGCGGCGTGGTACGCGATGCGTCATTGCGTGAGACGGCGCTCGCGGATGTACGAGACTGGATCGCGACGCAAGGGTGGGCGGTGATGGGTGACATGCCGTCGCCGATCGAGGGTGGATCGGGGAATGTCGAGTTTCTGCTCGCGGCGGTGAAATCATGAGCGAGATTGTGACGATCACCGGACTGGGCGCGGAGGGTGACGGCGTCGCGACGACGGCAGCCGGTGCGCAGGTGTTCATTGCGCAGGCGTTGCCGGGCGAAACATGGCGCTTCGAGGAGGGCTATCCGTCCGAGCCCGTGACATTGCTGCCCGAGCGACGGCGACCACCTGATCCAAACGATGAACCTTGCGGCGGCTGTGTCGCACGGCACATGCCGTCTGCGATGTATGAGAGCTGGAAGCGCGATCTGCTGGTGAGGGCGCTCAAGTCACAGGGGATCGATGCCGAGGTCGCGCCCCTGATCACGGTCCCGGAGCATTCGCGGCGGCGCGCGACGTTCAACGCACAACGCAGTCGCGGCATGATGCGGATCGGCTATCACGGGCGGCGCTCGCACGAGCTGGTTGCGGCCGAGGATTGCCCGGTGCTCGACACACGCATCGTCGCGTTGTTGCCGGCATTGGCGGAGCTGGCGGACATCGTCGTCGCGCGTGACGACACGACGCGCGTTGCCGTCACGCTCACGGACAGTGGCGCGGATGTCGACATCGAGGGCAGCGAGAGCGCGCTCAATGCGGCGGCGCGAACGCACATCGGCAAGATCATGGCGGCGGCGCGTCTCGCGCGTGTATCGGTCGGCGGCGTGCCGGTGATCGAGCGACAAGCGCCGGTTCTGCACGTCGCGGGCAAGGCGATCATCCCGCCGCCGGGCACGTTCTTGCAAGCGGTGCCGCAGGCCGAGCAGGCGATGATCGACCTCGTGACAGCGGCACTCGGAAAAGCGAAACACGTCGCCGATCTGTTTTCGGGTCTAGGCACACTCACGTTGCCGATCGCGCAGAAGGCGAGGGTCGCCGCGTACGATGCCGACCGCAGCGCAATTGGTGCCCTCAGTGATGCGGTCCGGCGCAACCAGGGCCTTAAGCCCATCACCGCACAACCGCGCGACCTGTTCCGTGATCCGCTGGCGCCAATGGAGATGAAGGATTTCGACGCCGTCGTGCTCGATCCGCCGCGCGCGGGGGCGAAGGCGCAATGCGAGCGGCTCGCGCAGTCGAAGATCAAACGCGTGGTGATGGTGTCGTGCAATCCGGCGACAATGGCGCGCGATCTTCGCATCCTGATCGACGGCGGCTTCAGCCTCGATGCCATCACGCCGATCGATCAGTTCCTCTACTCGCCCCATCTCGAAGCGGTGGCCGTGTTGAAAAGGTAGAGTGCCAATATTCCCGCCGTCGCATAAAGATGGCGGCCTGGATGGCGGGTGGTGCAGACTGCCACCTCAAAATAGCAGGACCGGACGCCAGCCCCTCGCGCTAAACTGCGCCGCGCGAGCTGCACAAACGACAAAACCTTGAGGAAATGCCGGATGGCCAAGACGCGCGAGATGATCCTGATCGGGTTCCTGCAGGCGCAGAACTGCTCGAACTATGT
>CAZKZT010000051.1:0-14483 GCA_964557265.1 uncultured Hyphomicrobium sp. | reverse complement strand
GACGCGCATGTCTGCGTGCGGGACGTCGCGGCGGAATTGCGGAAGGTGTTTGGTTGATTGTTTTCCGCGAACGCGTCAGGCCTGCGCCGGAGGCGCACCTTCGGTGCGGCGCCTACACGCACCGCGGCCGCCGCCTCGCCGCTTGGCGATTTCGCCTCGCGATCTTCGAGCGCCACCACAATCCCCTCGCGCCGCCCTTGCGGGGAAAAGGGAAACGGCGGGCTCACGCCGGGGGCGCGAAGCGGATCGGCCGTCAACCGTTTTCCCCGGGGCTCCGTGGCGAAATCGGTTCGTCATAGGTAGGTTCCTCTGATGGCGACCGATTCTAAAGTGCGGCGGCTGGCCCGCTCGCTGGACCATGCAAGTGCGCGCTACGACGTGATCGTGGTCGGTTCCGGCTATGGCGGTGGGGTCTCGGCGATGCGGCTCGCGCGCGCGGGCAAGCGCGTCGCCGTCATCGAGCGCGGCCGCGAGGTGGTGACTGGCGAGTTCCCGAGCCGCTTTCCCGATATGCGCCACGAGATGCAGGTGACGGGGCCCCGCGTCTCCATGGGGTCGCAGACCGGTCTTTTCGATGTCCGCATCGGTGACGATATGCACGTGCTGGTGGGGCGCGGACTCGGCGGCGGTTCGCTGGTCAATGCGGGCGTGGCTCTCAGGCCCGACGCGCGCGTGTTCGCCGATCCGGTATGGCCGGGCCAACTCCGCCAGGATGGCCTGCTCGACGAGGGCTATGCGCGTGCCCGCCGCTGGCTCAGGCCGTCACGCGATCCCGACGCGCAGGGGCTCACCAAATTCAAGGCGCTGACGAGCGCGAGCGCTGCTGTCGGCGTATCGCCGGTTGCGCCGGAAGTCGTGGTCGGCTTCGAGGAGACGGTCAATCCGGCAGGGATTACGCAACCGGCCTGCACGCGCTGCGGGGACTGCTGCGCCGGCTGCAATGTCGGTGCCAAGAATACGGTCGCGCTGACGTATCTGCCTGAAGCCGTGCGTCATGGGGCGGAGTTGTTCACGCACGGGCGCGTCACGCATGTCGCGCCGCTGCAGGGCGGTGGCTGGCGTGTCCACATCGATCGCATCGATACGCCGGGGGAAGGTCACGGCAAGCAACTGACGCTTGCCGCCGACATGGTGATCCTCGCCGCCGGTACACTTGGCTCGACGGAAATCCTGCTGCGGTCGCGTGAACGCGGGCTGGCGCTGTCCCGCCGTGTCGGCGAACAGTTCTCCGCCAACGGCGACATCATCGCGTTCGGTTATGGCGCCAAGGTGCCGGTGAATGCGGTCGGCGTCGGGCATCCGGCAAAGGTCGACATGCGGGTCGGTGCCGCGGTGTCCGGCCAGATCGAGATCGTTGATGGGAACGACCTCTCCCATTCTCTGACCGTGCAGGAGGGCGTGCTGCCGTCCGCGCTGGCGCCGATCCTGCCGGTGATGTTCGTGCCCAACGGGCGGCTGCTCGGGGCGCTGCAGAGCCTCGTCAGCGGCGTCTACAAGGGGCCGTTCGCAAGCTTGCAGACATTCTTCGCCGTCTCGCATGACAGCGCTTCTGGCCGCTTCCGGCTTGATGGTGATCGTCTCGCGCTCTCGTGGCCCGGTGCCAAGGACGAAGCCGTCTATCAGCGTCTCGATGCGGCGCTTGCCGCGCTGGTCGGGCACGTCGGCGGCGCCTATGTGAAGAACCCGCTCGCCGGCAGCGTGATGGGCAATCAGCCCGCCACCGCGCATCCGCTCGGTGGCTGCGCCATGGGCATCGATCGCGACAGTGGTGCCGTCGATCATGCAGGGCGCGTGTTCGATGGCGGCGCGGGGCTGGGCGCGAACGCGGTTCATGCCGGTTTGCACGTAATCGACGGCGCGATCATCCCGCGCTCGCTCGGCGTCAATCCGTTGCTCACGATTACCGCTCTCGCCGAACGGGCGATGCTGCATGTCACCCGCGAGCATGGATTGGCCTGCGCGGATTGAGACATGTTTTGCTTTCCGCAGTCGCCGACGGCTCCGCCTGCCGGCGGCGCAAAAACAATAAAGCATCCCACATATGCCAGATAGCTGCCTTGACGATTATGACCCGGGTGATAATAACCGCAATTACTATTATGCCGTGGGAGGCGACGCCGCGTGTCCGATAGGGACAATCTCCAGTTTGGCTGGCTGACAGCGGATACCGCGCGTCTGCTCCGGACTGTGTTTGCCCGGCGGCTGAAGGACGTTGGCCTGACCCGCGCGCAATGGCTGGCCCTCACCCGCATCAATCGGCGGCCTGGCATGAGCCAGTCCGAGATGGCCGACATGATGGAGATCGAGAAGGCGCCGGCGGGGCGCATCGTCGATCGCCTTGAGGAAAAGGGTTGGGTCGAGCGTCGCGCGGAGCCGAGCGACCGGCGGGTCAAGCGGATCTATGTCACGGACCTTGGTGCGCGGCTCCACGCGGCGATCTCGCCGCTGGCAGACGCGACCGTGCGCGATGCGCTCGCTGGGTTGACGGCGGCGGAGCAGCAGCGGCTCGTGACGCTCATGAGCAAGGTGAAGGCGCAACTGACGTTGCTCGCGGCGTCGGACCCGCGTGTGGATCTTGCTGGTATTGATGGCATTGAAGACCCCGATGACGAGATCGGGGCAACAGACCGAATGGCAAACCCATGATCAAGCGTTGGACGCGGCCACTGTTGTTGGTGGTGGTGCCTCTTCTTCTCGTTTTCGGCGCTGGCATGTGGTGGCTGTGGGGCGGCCGCTACGTCGCGACCGAGAACGCGTACGTCAAGGCGGACATCGTGCAGGTGTCATCCGAAGTGGCGGGGCGCATCGTCGAGGTTCGTGTGCGCGAGCACCAGGAGGTGGCGGCGGGCGACGTCCTGCTGACCGTGGACCCTGAGTCCTTCGCGATTGCGCTCGCCAAGGCCGAAGCCGAGTTGGACCAGACACGGTCGCGTGTCGCCGGCTTCCGGGCCGAGTACGCCGAAGCCCAGATGGAACTCGCGGAGGCCAAAAGCCGGATCGCGTTCTTCGAGGCTCAGCATGGCCGGCAGAAGCAGTTGAGTGACAAGGGCGTCGGCTTCGCCTTCCGCGCCGAGGAGGCCGAGAGCAACCTCACGGTCGCGCGGGCGCGTGTCAGCGTCATTGAGCAGAAGATCGCGCGCATTCTCACGCAGCTCGGCGGTAATCCCGAAAAGCCGACCGAGGAGCACGCCCTCGTCCGCGAGATGCTGGCGCAGCGGGATCGCGCGCGGCTGGAGCTGGTGCGCACGCGCATCGTGGCGCCGGTCGGTGGCCGCGTCGTCAATGCGAAGCTGCTGCCGGGTGAGCAGATCCGCGCCGCGACACCGCTGTTCGCGATCGTCAGCGATGCCGAGACGTGGGTCGAGGCGAACTTCAAGGAGACCGAGCTGACGCATGTGCGGCCGGGCCAGAAGGCGACGATCGTGCTCGACATCTATCCGGATGTGACGTGGCAGGCGCGGGTCCAGAGCATCAGCCCGGCGACGGGTGCCGAGTTCGCGTTGCTTCCCCCCCAGAACGCGTCAGGCAACTGGGTGAAGGTGGTGCAGCGGCTCCCCGTTCGTCTGCGCATCGAGGGGCCGACCGCAGACTTTCCGCTGCGTGCCGGCATGACGGCAACGGTCAGCGTCGACACCGAGCGCGAGCGCAAGCTGAGCCAGATCTTCGGTTGGGCGACCGCGTCGGCGACCGACAAGGGCGCCCATGTGAAGACGACCGCCGGACGATAGGTCAATCTAAAGGACGCGGGGACTGGTCCCCGTCACGCCGACAGCTGCGATCGTGATGCGAAGCTAACCCACTTCCATCGGCAGACTCGGATCATTGGCCCATTCCTGCATCGAGTGGATGTAGACCTCGACCTCATCCTTCCCGAGTTCCGCCAGCGCGAGAGCGGTGAGGGATGCCGCGATGCCGCCGCCGCAGTAAGCGATCACGCGCTCGTTGCCGAGCAGTCCCGCGTCGGCAAAACGGCGTTGCAACGCGTCGCGCGGCAACAGCGCGTTCGTCACCGGATCGACGATGCCGCGCGAGGCGATGTTGCAGCTTCCGGGGATGCGCCCCGCACGGCCATAGGTCACGCCGCCGTTGCCGATGTGCTGCTCGGGCGTCAGCGCATTGACGATGCGGACGTCGGATGCGCCGATGGCGCCGGCGACACGGGCCTTGTCGGCGAAGAACCCGGGGCGTGGGCGCGCGGTGAACGTCGCGGGCGGGCATGTCGTCGCCTCCGCCACGAGTGGGCGGCCTTCGTGGCGCCACTTGATCAGACCGCCGTCGAGCACTTGCGCATTGTCGAAGCCGTAGCCCTTGAGCATCCACCACACGCGCGCCGCCCAGGCATTGTAGCCGCCGTCATAGAGGACGATGCGATGATCTTCGCCGATGCCGAGGCGGCCCGCCGCGGCGGCAAAAGCCTCGGGCCCCAGTGTCGAGAACCTGTATGGGCTCGACGTGTCCGAGAGGTCCTGCGCCAGGTCGAGGAATGCCGCGCCGGGGATGTGCCCGGTCAGGTAATCGGCGCGACCGCTTTTCACCTCCTGGCCCGAGTTGTCGGGCTTGGGGATGAGGTGTGTGGTACAATCGAAAATGCGCACGTTTGCGTCGCCGAGCAGGCCGGCGAGGGCCTCGGTCGTGATCAGCGGTGAGGATTGCGGCGATTGAGGATTGGCGGTCATTGAAATTGCCCTTGATTTTCGGCGGTCTGCGATGGCGCTCGTTGAAACGCGGGCTGTCGGGCGCCATCCTAATGGAATAGGTTTGCGGCTCAAGGGGCCGCATCGAAGCGAGTGGCATGAGCGCAGACGAGAAGAAGACGCGGACGAAATCTCCGAGCCAGTCACCGGTCGATGCGCCGGTATCCGGCGGCGTGCCGGGCGCGTCAGCCGATGGACGGCCGTCTGCTGTTGCGCCGTCGTCATCGGCGGAGGTCGATGCCTTTCTCGCACGCGTCAAGCAGCTCGCGCCCCATACGACGGCGGGCCGCGGCCGTCTCGTGTTCGCCATGGACGCCACCATGAGCCGTCAGCCGACCTGGGACATGGCGCTGGCGCTTCAGGCCGAGATGTTTCAGGCCGTCGCGGAAGTGGGCGGGCTCGATGTGCAGCTCGTGTTCTTCCGTGGCGCGGGCGAATGCCGATCGTCGAAGTGGGTTTCCGATCCGGAAGCCCTGGCGCGGCTGATGACGACAGTGCAGTGCCGCGGTGGCTTCACTCAGATCGGCAAGGTCCTCTCCCACGCGCGCCAGGAGACCGAGAAGCGCAAGGTCAGCGCGCTCGTCTACGTCGGCGACTGCATGGAGGAAGCCGTCGACGACCTGTGCGGACGCGCGGGTGAATTGGCGCTGCACGGCGTGCCGGTGTTTCTGTTCCAGGAGGGCCGCGATCCGGCTGCCGAGATGGCCTTCAAGGAGATTGCGCGCCTGACGAGGGGCGCGTGGTGCACGTTCGACCAGGGATCGGCGGATCAGCTGCGCGCGCTGCTGCGCGCGGTTGCGGTTTATGCCTCGGGCGGGCGGTCGGCGCTGATGCGGCTTGGTGAAACGAGGGACGGCGCCGGTGCGCGCCTCCTCCTCGGCCAGATGAAACGGGATTGACGGGCGATGCAGTATCTCCTGCTCGGCCTCCTGGCGCTGGGATTGGGCCTCGTTGCAGTCCGCATGTTCAATCGCGCGAATCCGGCCGTCATGGCGCTGCGGATGCGGCAGGCGGGTGCCGTGGTGGCATTCGGTCTTGCGATCGTGCTGATGGCGCGGGGATCGCTGGCGTACGCTTTTCCGGTTGCGGCGTTGGGCTGGTGGCTGCTGGACGGCGCCCGCGGTGTCAACTGGGGCGGCGGCTGGCCGGGCGGCAAGTCAGCCGGCGGGCAGACGTCGCGGGTGGTCACCGATCATCTCGAAATGGAGCTCGACCACCGTACAGGGGCGATGCGCGGGCGGATCCTCAAGGGCTTTTTCGCCGGCCGTCAAATTGATGACTTGAAGCCGGTGGAACTTGCCCATCTGTGGCAGGATTGCCGGTACGTCGATCCGGCGTCTGCACAACTCGTCGAGGCGTTTCTCGATCAGGTCCATCCGACATGGCGCGAGGATATGGCGCGGTCGGAGCAGGAGCAGCCGCGCGGCCCCGACGGGCGAATGTCTGCCGAGGAGGCGTTGGACATTCTGGGCCTCAAGCCGGGAGCGGATGAAGCGACCATCCGCCAGGCCCATCGGGATTTGATGCTGAAGCTGCATCCCGACCGGGGCGGCTCGACCTATCTCGCGGCGAAGATCAACGAGGCCAAGGAGACGTTGCTGGACAAAGAATCCTAGTGAACGTCGATCATGGCCATGTTGTTCATTGAAAAATCACGTTTAATAAGGATGGGCGGAAAGCAGGGCGCAAGGTATTGCTTCAGCACCACACCTGCAGAACGAAAACGGCCAAATATGCTTAAGCGAGTTGGAAACCTCCTTGAGTCATAAAGGTCTCGCGGTCAAATTGTCATAAATGGAATCGCAACTCCGGGGACACGATGCGGAGCGGGTTGAAATTTGCGGCTGCGATGTCGGCGCTGATCGTCAGCGCGACGACCGCGCCGGCGTTTGAAGAGACGCGCGGAAGCGCGCCGCCTCCGGCTGCGGCCATCGCGCCGACAGAGCCGGGCGGTCAGAGCCCTGGCGTGAAACTCGAACTTGGTGGCACTGGGACGTCGGTTGCGCCGTCCACGGGTACCGAGGTTCGCATTCCTGGCCTCGGGAAACTCGGGATTCTGCCGAAGCTCGATTTCGGCCTCGAGCTGCTCTACGGCGTCAATGAGCAGACACTCGACCGCGCTGGCGTGCGGGGCACAGATCAAAGCGACGACAGCGTTGGCATCCGCGGAACGCTGCGCCATCGCTTCTGAGGCGCATTGCGGTGTCGCGAGAGGAAACGGAGCGCCCTGGCGCTCCTTTTTCGTTTCTGGTGTATGTTTTGATGAGCCGTTGGCAATGGTGCCGCGTGCTCTGACGCTTATCCCGGTCAGCTCGCAGGCGTCGAGGCGTCGGGAACGCCGAAACCGCTATTTTATAGGAGGCTGTGATGGCGCGTGACACTGGAACGCGTCGTCCTGGCGCCTCGGGCGAGCCGGAAGCGGCGGGATGGCGCTGGGCGGCGGCGGGCGTGCACCTCTTCACGGCACTCGGCGTCGTTTGCGCCCTGTTCGCTTTCCACGCGGTACTCGCGGGAGCCTACGCGACGGCGTTCGGCTGGCTCGGCGTCGCGTTCCTGATCGATGGCATCGACGGGACGTTCGCCCGCGCCGTGGACGTGCGCCGCCGGCTTCCGGATTTCTCGGGTGAGAAGCTCGATCTCGTCGTCGACTATGTCACCTACGTTTTCGTGCCGGTTCTGGCGCTGCAACTCGGTGGCTATCTGATCGGGACGTGGGGCGGCATTCTCGCGGGCCTGATCCTATTGTCGTCGCTGTTTCACTTCAGCCACAACGGCAGCAAGGCAGACGATCACTGTTTCGTCGGGTTTCCGGCGATCTGGAATGTGGTCGCTTTCTATATCTTTGCGTTCGCGCCAGCGGGCTGGCTGGTCAGCGCTCTCATACTCGCGTGCGTGGGTCTGACGTTCGTGCCGATGCGCTGGCTGCACCCGTGGCGGGTCGCCAGGTTTCGCTGGATCAGCATCGCCATGTCGATGGTGTGGGCGGCGGCGGCGCTCTGGACGGTTGCGGCCGGGTTTCCAGCGCCGCTGCTGGCCAAGGTTGCCTTGATCGTGGTGGCCGTCTACGGCGGTGGCCTGTCGGTGATCTGGCCGCTCGTCGCCGAGGACGGCGAGGACGCCCACGGCTGATGATGGCCGTTGCGCGGTCCGCTGGCTCGGGGCTTGCTGGCTGCCGCTCGACGTCCCGCGGCATAGTAAAACGCAAGATTTCAGGATTGAAACAGAAGTTTTATCCACAGGCCAGTGGGCCTGTGCTGCCCTGTCTTCGTCTGGCGTGGGAGCGTGGATTGCTCGTTGTCGGGACGCGCGGCCGCCTTGATATAGTTAACAAATATCCGGATTTACTTTACGGTCGATCAGCTTTCGTACATTCCTGCTGAACAGGTCATGCTGGGGTCTGTCGGGGACCGTGCCGTCAGATCACTACCTCGGGGTCATATTCGAGCCTACAACCCGCACGAGGAAGTAAATCGATATCAACTATGCGTAGGGACACGTAATGCGTTCGAGGGTTCTGCTTGCGGGGATTCTGACGGTGGCCGCCATCGGAGCGGCAGCGGCCGAGGGGCCTGCGACTGGCGCCCGGGCCGATCTCCAGGGTGTCGTCGCCAATAAGACGGTCGTACTGCACACGCCCGCGGGCGGGCTGCCGATCAGCTACTCCGACAACGGCACCATGATTGGCCGCGCCCGCAACCTCGCTTTCTACACGGGCTCCGCCTTCGACCGCGGCACATGGTGGGTGGTCGCCAATAAGATCTGCCATCGCTGGCGCAGCTGGCTCGGCGGCAAGGACCACTGCGTCACCGTCAGGATGGACGGCGAGAAGGTCCATTGGAAGAGCAGCGACGGCTACTCCGGCACCGCGACGATCTCAGGCACGGCAAACGCCAAGAAATAGGTTGGCCGCGACGGCCAGGGCGAACGGGCCTCAGCGCTTTATCTTGCGCTTGAGCTGCGTCGGGGTCATGACGCCGGTCGCCAGGATCACCATGGCGAACACGATGACGCCGGCGAGCACCAGCGCGGCCAGCGTTGTCATCTGGACGAGGAGCCCCGATGGGGCTCTCAGCAGCGCATCGCAATAGGTTGCCACCGCGTAGACGCACGCGCCCATCAGTACGCTCGCCAGCGCGATCAGCGGCACGTTGCGGGCGAGCCGGCGATCCACCTCGAAGTCACCGCGGCGCCTCAGCGTCACCCACAGCATCAGCGCGTTGACCCAGGCCGCGATCGATGTCGCCAGCGCGATTCCGACGTGAGGCATCAGCCCGGCGGCCTTGAAGACGAAAAACAGCAACAGCGAACCGCCGGCGTTGAGGATCAGATTGACGCCGGCAAAGCGCATCGGTGTCTTGGTGTCCTCGCGGGCGAAGAAGCCCGGCTGCAGCACCTTGATGAGGACGAACGCCGGAAGCCCGATCGCGTAGGCCGCGAGCGCATGGGCGGTGGCGCGGGTGTCAGCCGCCGCGAAGGCGCCGCGTTCGAAGAGCACGCGGATGATCGGCTCAGCAACCACGAGCAGCGCCACCGCTGCGGGAACGGTCAGCAGCAGCGCCAGCTCCATGCTGCGGTTCTGGCTGTCCATCGCCGAAACCCTGTCGCCGGCGCCGAGATGACGAGACAGGTCCGGCAGCAGGACGACGCCGATCGCGACGCCGACGATCCCGAGCGGCAGCTGGTAGAGGCGGTCGGCGTAGTACAGGTACGAAACCGCGCTCGCCTCGAGCGACGCGATGATCGTGCCGACAACGATGTTGATCTGGGTGATGCCGCCGGCGATCAGCCCGGGCACGCCGAGCGTCACGAGCCTGCGGACGCCCTCGGTCAGCCGCGGCAGGCGCAGCCTCAGCGCGAAGCCGGCCCTCTTCGCGGCAAACCAGAGCATCGCAAGCTGCAGGAGGCCCGCCGCTGCAACGCCCCAGACCAGGATGTAACCCGAGGCGCGCTGGTCGTAGCCCTGCCAGCTCGCATACAGCAGAACGGAACACAGCACGAGATTGAGCACGATCGGTGCTGCCGCCGCGGCCATGTAGCGGTGCAGTGAGTTGAGCACGCCCGAGAGGAGCGCGACCAGCGACATGCAGGCGAGATAGGGGAAGGCGATCCGCGTCAACGAGGTCGCGAGGTCGAGTTTCTCGGGATTGTCGGCAAAACCGACAGCCAGCCCGAGGACCAGCCAAGGCATGGCGATCTGCGCGATCGCGGTGACCAGGAGCAGCAGCGCGAACAATCCGGACATCGCCTCTTCGGCGAAGGTGCGGGCGGATAAGGCCCCATCCGTCTCCAGCCGCTTGGCGAACAGTGGCACGAAGGCGGAATTGAAGGCGCCCTCGGCGAACAGGCGCCGGAACAGGTTCGGAATGCGGAAGGCAACGACAAAGGCGTCGGCAACCATGCCGGTGCCGAGCACGGCTGCGATCAGGATGTCGCGCAGGAAGCCGAAGACGCGGCTCACCATGCTGAGCCCGCCGACCGTCGCGAAGGCCTTGTATAGCTTCATGGGATCGAGCGGTTCCGAGCGTTGGGATCAAGACAGGGCTGGCAAACTGGCGGTACTGGTGCGGCATACTTCTCCCTCTCCCCATTTCTTCAAGGGGGAGAACGGAAATCTGGCATCAACGGAATGCGCGGCGTCAATCCTCCAATCCGGCGAGGACGCCGATAAGTCGCTCACGTATCGCGTCCTGCCGCTGCGGAGAGGTGATCTTCTTGCGCGTGAGATCGGTGACATAGAACGTGTCGACGGCCTTCTCGCCGAAGGTCGTGATGTGCGCCGAGTTGATGTCGAGATTGAGGTCGGAGATCGCCGTCGTCACATGATAGAGAAGGCCCGGCCGATCGAGGCCGGAGACCTCGATCACCGTGAAATGATCCGAGACGACGTTGTCGATCACGACCTCCGGCTCGACGGTGAAGGTGTGGATGATCGAGTTGGCGGACGTCTTCTTCTCCATCAGCGTGGAAAGGCGGACTTCGCCACGCAGCAATTTCTCGATCGAGGTCGCGATGCGGGCGGCGCGCCGTCGCTCGTCGTCCTCGTGTTCGAAAGCGCGCTGCAGCAGGAAGGTGTCGAGCGCGAAGCCATCCCGCGTCGAGACGATATGCGCGCCGACGATGTTGGCACCTGCCGCCGCGCACGCGCCCGCGAACAGCGACAGCACACGGGGATGGTTCGGCGCCACCAGCGACAGCTCGGATATGGCGGTGAAATCGTTGGTCGTGAAGTCGGTGCCGAACTTCCTGCCGGCCGCTTCAGTCGCCACGACGAGGCGCATGTGCTCGAGCTGCTTCGGCAATGAGGTCTTGATCCAGTAGTCGTTATAAAGCCGGTCGATGAACCCTTCGACGGCCGCTGGCGGTTGATCCTTGACCGCCGCTCGGAAGGCAGCGATCGCGGTGTCGACCCGCTCGCTGAGGGCGATTGGCTGGTAGGCGCCAGAGAGCAACGGTTCGGTTGCGTAATAGAGCGAGCGCAGGAGCTGACCCTTCCAGCCGTTCCACGTGTTCGGCCCGACCGCGCGGATATCAGCGACCGTCAGCAGCAGAAGCAGGCGCAACCGCTCGACGCTTTGCATCATCTCGGCGAAGTCGCGGATCGTTTTAGGATCGGCAATATCGCGGCTCTGCGCGATGTTGCTCATGACGAGGTGATTGTCGATCAGCCAGGATACGAGCTCGGTCTCGGCGTCGCCTAGTCCCAGGCGCGGGCAGACCTGACGCGCGATGCGGGCGCCGAGGATCGAGTGGTCCTCCTTCCGTCCCTTGCCGACATCGTGGAGGAACGCCGCGACGTAGAGCACGCGGCGGTTGATCACCGCCTTGAAGATGTGGTGCGACAGCGGGTGCCTGTCGGCACTCTCACCGCGCTCGATCTCGGACACGATACCGACTGTGCGGATCAGATGCTCGTCGACGGTGTAGTGATGATACAGATTGTACTGCATCATCGAGACGACGCGGCCGAATTCGGGGATCATGCGGCCGAGAACACCGGCTTCGTTCATGCGCCGCAGCGTGACCTCAGGGGTGCCGCGCGCCGTCATCAGGCCGAGCAGGATGCGGTTCGCTTCCGGATCGTGGCGCAGCTTGTCGTCGATCAGGCGATAGGACTGGCGGATCAGGCGAATGGCCTGCGGGTGCAGGGATGCGCCGGTTTCCTCGACCTGCGCGAAATAGCGGATCAGATTGACCGGATCGCGCTTGAAGACATCCGGATCGGCGACGTTGAGGCGGCCATTGTCGATGCGGAATGCGGTCGTGCGGCGGACGCGGCGGCGTGTGCGCCAGCCCATCGGGTCGAACAGCGCGCCGAGCGACGGAGACAGCGTGAGCTGCTGCACTTCGAGCCAGGCGCACAGCACCGTTGTCAGGTCACCGACGTCCTTCGCGATCATGAAGTAGTGCTTCATGAAGCGCTCGACCGCCTTCAGCCCCATACGGCTCGAATAGCCGAGGATCTCGGCGAGCTGTGGCTGAAATTCAAAGGCCAGCCGTTCTTCAGGACGGCCGGTGAGGAAATGCAGGTGGCAGCGCACCGTCCACAGGAAGTCCTCGCAGCGCCGGAACGTCGATTGCTCTTCGGCCGTGAAGATCGACTGCGCGATCGGGTCGCCGCTGCCGGGGCCGCCGGCGAGCGCCTTCGCCAGCCAATAGAGCGTGTGGAGGTCGCGTAGACCGCCTTTGCCATCTTTGATGTTGGGCTCGACGCGGTAGCGCGAGGCGCCGGTGCGCTGGTGGCGGCTGGAGCGTTCCGCGAGCTTGGCTTCGATGAACGTGCGCTCGTGCCCCTTCACGGCCTCGGCGGTGAAGCGGTCCTCGAGTTCGGCGTACAGCGGGTGATCGCCAAGGATGAACCGCGCATCGAGCAACGCCGTGCAGATCGTCACGTCGGAGCGGGCGAGCTGGATGCATTGGTCGATGGTGCGCGTCGCGTGCCCAACCTTGAGACGCAGATCCCACAGCATATAGAGGATGTACTCGACCACGCTCTCGCCCCACGGCGTCTGCTTGTAGGGAAGCAGAAACAGCAGGTCGATATCTGAGCCGGGCGCCAGCATCCCGCGCCCGTAACCGCCCGTCGCGACGATGGCGAGCCGTTCGGTATCAGCGGGATTGTTGCTGCGATAGACGTGCGCGCGCGTGTAATCGAAGATGAGTGCGATCAGTTCATCCATGAACAGCGAAAGGCCCCCGGCGCAGCGCCGTCCTTTGCCGTCGGCCATCAGGCCCGCCCGGGCATTGGCGCGGGCGTCGTCCTGGAGTGCTTTCAGCCGCTCTACAATGGCGGCGCGCGCCTGTTCCGCACTCTCGTCATGAGCGCGGAAAATGGCGGTCAGCTCGTGGCGCAGCGCGACCGGATCGAAGTAGGGCGCCTCAGTGATGCGCACACCGCTATCGATTTTCGTCGCGGCCTTTGCGGCCGGTGCCTGGGTTTCCCTGACGGGGCTGTCCGTCATGTCCGCTCCCGCTGCCCGCTGGCAATAGCGCCGTCGCGCCGCGTCCGGAGGAGCCCGATTCGCGCGCGCCGTGCATCATACAACTCGGGGCGCGGAATAGCGCATTTTTGCCGAGCCGTGAATAGCTTGGGCGATCAGCCGGCGAGTGGACCGGGGGACTAACGCGTCCGAGCGAGCTTCTTCAGTTGGTAGAGCGCCTCGAGCGCCTCCCGCGGGCTCAGCTCGTCGGGATTGAGGGCAGCGACCGCCTTCTCGATTTCGCTGGTGCCGGCGGGCTGGGCGGCAGGTGAAGTCGGCCGTGCGGCGGCAAACAGAGGAAGGTCATCGAGGGCGGGCGCGGTCCCCCCTTGGCGGTCGGTCTTTTCGAGCACCGCGAGGACCTCGCCGGCGCGTCCGATGACTGGCGCCGGGAGACCCGCGAGCTTTGCGACCTGGATGCCGTAGCTGCGGTCGGCGGCGCCGCCGCGCACCTTGTGCAGGAACACGATCTCGTCGTTCCACTCCTTGACCTCGATCGTCGCGTTGGCGACGTCGCGCAGCCGTCCCGCGAGTGCCGTGAGCTCGTGGTAGTGGGTGGCGAAGAGGGCGCGGCAGCGGCTGACATCGTGGAGGTATTCGACCGTCGCCCACGCGATCGAGAGCCCGTCGAAGGTCGCAGTACCGCGTCCGATCTCATCGAGAATGACGAGGCTTTTGTCGGTCGCCTGGTTGAGGATCGCCGCCGTCTCGATCATCTCGACCATGAACGTCGAGCGTCCGCGCGCGAGATCGTCCGACGCACCGACGCGCGAGAATAGACGATCCGCAATGCCGATCCGCGCCCGCGCCGCCGGCACGAATGAACCCGATTGCGCGAGCACCACAATGAGGGCGTTCTGGCGCAGGAACGTCGATTTGCCTGCCATGTTGGGGCCGGTGAGCAGCCAGATGCGGCCTGTTGCGGCGCTTTCAGCGAGGCCCGATGATGCGGATGCCTCGCCGCCGAGGACGCAGTCGTTCTCGACGAATGGGCCCGCTTTCGCCGCCTTCAGTGCCTGCGCGACGACAGGATGCCGGCCGCCTTCGATCGCGAGCGTCGCGCTGTCGTCGAGTTCGGGGCGGACGTAGCCTTCCATCTCAGCGAGTTCGGCGAGCCCTGCGGCGACGTCAATCGCAGCGAGCGTGTCCGCGATCGTGCCGAGTGCGCGCTCCTCGGTTGCGATCGCGCGCGCGAGCTCGGCGAATACTTCCTGCTCGATGGCGATGGCGCGCTCGCCTGCGCTGGCGATGCGGCCTTCGATTTCGTTCAGTTCCGGCGTGGTGAAGCGCACCGCATTGGCCATCGTCTGCC
>CAZKZT010000050.1:0-14612 GCA_964557265.1 uncultured Hyphomicrobium sp. | reverse complement strand
AGCAGCGGCTCCAGCCACATCATGCCGCGTGAGCCGGTGCGCACGATCTCGATCGTGCGGCCGGCCGCCTGCGCCGCTTTCGCGAGCGCCGCGGCAACCTCGTCGGCACCAACAGCGAGCGCCGCAGCATCCCTCGGAATGAAGAAACGGATGCTCATGCGCCGGCCTCCTTGAGGAGTGCGTCGAGGCGGGAGGCGGTCATGCGGCCGATCAGGCGACCGTCGATCATGGCGGACGGCGCCGTGGCGCACAGACCGAGGCAATAGGTGGCTTCCAGTGTCACCGCACCATCGGCGCTGGTCGATCCGCAGGCGACGCCGAGGTGATCCTCCGCCCGCTCGACGAGTGCTTCGCCACCCATCGACTGGCAAGCCTCGGCCCGGCACAGCTTGAGGACATGGCGGCCGGCCGGCTTGGCTCGGAAGTCATGGTAGAAGGTGACGACGCCGTGGACTTCAGCGCGGGAGAGGTTCAGCGCGTTCGCCAGCGCCGGAACTGCGGCTTCCGGCACGTAACCCAGCGCGCCCTGAACGGCGTGCAAAATCTCGAGCAGCTCATCCGGCCGATTTCCGTGCTCGGCGGCTATGGCTCTAGCGGTCTCTTCGATGGTCTTTTCGGGCATCCTGGGCACCTCTCGGGGCCGCACGTGTCGGCCTAACCCGTTTATCCGACGTGATAATTATCGTCGGCGATGTACGCGGAGGCACCCTGGCACCGCGCACCTAAAATCATTCCAGAAAGGATCATGGCCCGAACCGGCCAGATCTGCCAATCGGTTGTTCCAATAGAATGATCGGGCGCACCGATGATGCGATGCAGCACGCGCCGGGCCTACCTCCGGCTGGCCTTCTTCGACTTCGATACCTGCTGGGCGCTCTCGAACACGGCGAGAACAAGCGGTGAGACCGGATCGCGATCGACCGCCACGAGCCCGACGCTGTGCTCGACCTCGGGGTTCGCCAGCGGCACGGCCCGGATGTCCGACATGGGGCCGAGGATCTCGAGGAAATACTCCGGCACGATACTGGCGAGCCCCATCAGGTGGACGTTGGCATAGAGGTTGATGACGGAGTTGGTCTCGAGCCGGATCGTCGGCGTCGCATTGGCGGTGCGGAAAGCGCGGTCGATGATGCGGCGGTTCTGCATGTTGGGCGTCAGCAGACAGAGCGGCTGCTTTGCCGCCTCGGCCCATGTGACCGCTTCCTTCTGAGCCAACGGATGGTCAGCGCGGACCAGCAACGAGTATCGCTCCATGTAGATCGATTCCGCACGCATGCCCTCGATCGGCTCGTTGTCGAGATAGGTCAGGCCGACGTCGATCGAGAAATCCTCGAGATTGCGCAGGATTTCGACCGAGCTCTGCGACAGGACGGTGAGTTCGATACCGGCATGGCGGTCCTGGATGGCCTTGGTGATCATCGCCGCCATCGGCAATGCCGAGGGTACGACGCCGAGCGACAGCCGCCCGACCAGCGCGCCCTTGGTGCCGCGCAGCGTCGAGATCTCCTGCTGCAGCGACGACCAGTTGTCGAGGATCGAATGCGCCCACTTGAGCACCTTCTCCCCCTCGGGCGTCAGGCCATGGAAACGCTGGCCACGCTCGACGATCGGCACGCCGAGCTCCTGTTCGAGCTGGCGGATGCGGCCCGACAGCGTCGGCTGGGTGACGTTGCACGCCTTGGCGGCGCGCGTGAAATGCTTCTCGCGCGCGAGAGCCGACAGGTACTGGAGCTGACGGATATCCATAGCCGCAGTATATCAACTCGTTCCAACAAGGGCACGCCTGGAGCGATCGCCTTGCAGAGAAGGTAACTGCCAGCCCCCTCAGGCTCGCGCCCCGTACCCGCCGCCCGCAGGTGTCTCCATGTGGTAGAGATCGCCGGGTTGCATTTCCCGCCGATCATTGCCCTCCAGGTGCTCGACCGTGCCATCAGCCCATGACGACGCGCGGGAGCCAGAGCGCGATGTCGGGGAAAGCGATCAGGAGGAAGGTGAGCACCAGCATCGAGATCACGAACGGCAGCGATCCCCAGATGACGTCGGCCACCGGACCGCGTTCGCGCATTCCCTGTACCACGTAGAGATTCAGCCCTACGGGTGGCGTGATGAGCGCGACTTCCATCATGACAGTCAGAACGACACCCCACCAGATCGGATCCCATCCGAGCGAGAACACGATCGGCGCGATGAACGGCGTCGTCAGAATCATCATGGAGATGGTCTCCATGAACATGCCAAGCAGCAAATAAAGCACGACGATCAACGCCATGGTGCCGTACCTGCCAAGACCCATGCTCTGGAGCCACTGGGCAACCCCGTCGGTGGCACCGATCGCGGCGAGGACGAAATTGAGGAACTGCGCTGCAATGATGATCAACATGATCATCGCCGTCGTGCGCATCGTCCCTTCCGCCACTGCCCGCAGCATCGCGAAAGAGAACCTCCGTTCCCATACCGCCAGCAACAGCGCGCCCATCACACCGAGCGAGGCTGCTTCCGTCGGTGTCGCCCAGCCCGCATAAATCGAACCAACCACCATGAAGAAGATGAAGAGCGGCGGCAGGAGCGCGGGCAGCGTCCGCAAGCGATTGCCCCATGTGGTCTCGATAGGCTCGCCGCCCTTTTTGCGATCGACAAGGCACCAGATCAGAATGATCAGCATGAACAGGCCTGCAAGCATCAGGCCCGGAATCATGCCGGCAAGATAGAGCCGCGGCACCGAGGTGTTGGTGAGCAGACCGTAGAGAATGAAGTTGATCGACGGCGGGATAAGAATGCCGAGCGTCCCCCCCGCGGCGAGGCTGCCGAGGAACAGGCGCTCGTCGTAACCGCGCTGCTTGATCTGCGGGATCGCCACCGTCCCGATGGTCGCTGCGGTTGCGACACTCGAGCCGCAGGTCGCCGCAAACATCGCCGAAGTGCCGATATTGGCGTGCATCAGTCCGCCCGGCAGCCAGGAGAGCCACTGCGCGGCAGCATTGTAGACGCGCTCGGCGATACCGGTCCGGAGCAGGATTTCGCCGAGCATCACGAACAGCGGGATCGCAATCAGGATGTACTCGCTCGACGCATTCCAAACGATCTCGCCCATCGCGAGATGCAGCGGCATCATCGCGAAGAAGTCATTCAACGCCAATCCGAGGACGCCCATCACGGCGGCAACGGGAACGCTGAGCGCCAGGAGGAAGAGCAGGAGGAAAAGGGTCGTGACCAGCATGAGACTTATGCCCTCCCCTTGGGCGCGTCATAGCCGGTCACCATTCCCTTGATCTCCGATTCGATTTCTTCCTGTGTGGTCGGGACGCCAGCAATAGCGTTCACCGTGCTGGGGTCTCCATTCACGAGAGCAGTGATGCAGCGAATAAGCGCAACAATGATCGCCAGGAAGAAGAGACCGATACCGAAGGCCCACGGGATTTGGGACCACGCGAGCGGAATGCGGAGCTGGGTATTGGAGCGGATCTGCTCGATGTAGCTCGTGGAGGCGACGTTGATCGCACGCTCCAGCAGAGCGGCCACAAAAATCGCCAGAATGGTGAGCGCCACGATGTCCATGATCGCGCGCACCTGCGGACTGAACTGACCGTAGAGGACATCGATGCGGATATGTCCGCGTGTCACCAGTACGTGGGCCATCGAGAGGCTGGTGCCAACGGCGAACAGATAACCCGAAATTTCATCGGACCCCGAGAAGAGGAACCGCGATCCCATGACGGTGCCGGCGGCCTTGCGCAGGATGACCTCGGCCGTGACGATGATCGCCGCCGCAAACAGCAGTGTTCCACCGATCCAGACCCCGATCAGCGCCAATCTGCTGATCAAGCTCCAGATGGGCTCCCGCAAGAAAATCAAGACGAGCAGGATGGGGACACCGGCGATCAGCAGCCAGCTCGGCATCTCTGCGAAGAGCGTGCGAAACATTTCCATTGCATGCAAAAGGCCCGGGATGTCTTCCCGGGCCTTCCCCCATTATTGCAATTATCAGTTGGCTTTCGCCGTGAGACCGTACTTGCTGCCGACAAGTTCGTTCCACTTGGCGGCGCAATCGGCACCACAGCGCTTCGCCCACGCTGCAAGCACCTGCTCGTCGATCTGCTTCTTGCGCACCTTCACGGCGTCACCCGACGGCACGAACAGCTTGAGCTTGCCCGGCGCGCCCACCGAGCACGCACCGTTGCCGGTATTGCAGGCGATGCCCTCCTCGGTCTCTTCCTCGATGACCTTCCAGCCCTTGTCCTCGAGCTTCTTCATCTCGGCCTGAATGACCTTCCGGGTCGCCTCGGGGAGCTTGTTCCACATGGCGGTGTTCACGACCCAGACGCCGACAGTGTAGTTGACGGGCAGACGAACAAGCGTGTTCACAACCTCGTACCACTTGGCCTTGTAGCCCGGCATCGTGCCGGTGACGCCGCAGTCGGTGACACCCTTCTCGAGCGCCGGGACGACTTCACCGAAGGCGATCGTGACACCGATACCGCCGAGCGCGGCAACGAAGTCGGCCTGCGACGTGCCTTGCACGCGGACCTTCTTGCCCTTCAGATCATCCAGGCTGTTGATCTCGCCGCGGCAGAAGATGACCTGCTCGGGGAATGTGAAGGTGCCGAGGATGGTCGCACCGTTGCGCGACATCGCCTTCTGCATTTCCGGCAGCCACGCATCCACGATTTCGCGGCTCATCTTGAAGTTTTGGGCGACGCCGGCGATGTCGGACGCCTCGATGACCGCGCCGCCATCCTCGACATAGATCGGGAGGGCCGCCGCAAAGTCGAACACGCCCTGCTTGAGCAGGCGCACGACCTCGGTGCCCTTCAGGTTCACCTCGGTGATCGACTTGATGTTGCCCTTGAGCTTGCCGCCCGTCGCCTTCGGCAGGTCCTCGACCCAGAACGGCTGCTCCATCTTCTGCCAGTTGGTCAGGAAGTTCCATGTTCCGACCGCACTGAACGTGCGCGGCTGGAGATCCTGGGCCAAGGCGGGAATTGAGGCCGCCACCGCAAGGGTAGCGGCTGCACAAGCAGCACGCAGTGTCAATTTCATCAGTACTTCCTCCCTTTAGAACACTCGAGTATTGGACTCGCTTAGAGCGCTGCGAGCTTGTTATTGAGCCGGTCGGTAATGAGCATAGAGCCCGGCTTATGTGTGATGCAGAGCGGCGGACGGGCGTTGAGCACGACGGATTGGGGTGTCACACCGCACGCCCAGAATACGGGCAGCATCCCCTTCTCGACAACCGGTGGCGGATCACCGTAGTCGGGCTTCATTATATCCGCGACGCCGATTTCCTCCGGCAGGCCGATGTGTACGGGCGCCCCGTGAACGGCGGGAAAGCGCGACGTCACCTGTATGGCGCGGATTGCGTCGGCAGGCGTCATCATGCGCATCGATACGACCATCTTGCCACTGAACGGGCCAGCCGGCACGCAGTCGATCGAGGTCCGGTACATCGGCACAACCGTATCGCGGCCGATGTGATGAAGCGGAATGCCCTCCTCGAGCAGCGGCTGCTCGAACGAAAACGAGCAACCAAGCACGAACGTGACGAGATCGTCGCGCCAATAGTCACGGATGTCGATCGGCTCGTCCACGCATTCGCCGCTCTTGAATACGCGATAGCGCGGCACGTCCGTGCGAATGTCGATATCGCCAAGGTCCGGCAAGGTCGGATCACCGACAGCCCCCATGCCGATCACCGGGCATGGCTTGGGGTTCCGCTGGCAAAAGGCCGCGAAGTCGGTCGCGTACTCCTTCGGCAGAATGCAGAGATTGCCCTGGACGAAACCCGGCGCCATGCCGGCCGTGTGCCCGGTCACGTCACCACTGCGCACATTCCGTCGAGCCGCCAGAGATGGTAAAACGCCACCGTTAGCTTTCGTCGGGCGATCCTGCATCAGGCCTCCTCACAAATCAGCGGGAACTGAAAGCGTGGCACTGCCCTTCGCGAACGTCAACACGAAGCGCACGACGGCGCTGTCGATCCAAGCGCCGCGTTTTGCAAGCGTCGCGTTTTGATTGACGGCTGACCGCCCCACGCGCGACATCAAGGGCGGTCGCAACCCGGAGTGTCCACCAATGAAGCCCGTCAATCCCAAAACCGCGAGCGCGGAGGTCAAGGCCGTCTACGAGGACATCATGACCTCGCGTAAGGTCAAGAGCGTCAACAATTTCTGGCGCTACCTCGCGAACGAGCCGCGCATGCTCAAGCACACCTGGGAAAGCCTCAAAGCCATCATGGGCCCCGGTCATCTCGATCCGCTGACCAAGGAACTCGTCTACGTGGCGATCTCGATCACCAACAACTGCGAGTATTGCATGGCCTCGCATACCGCGGCCGCCCGCGCCAAGGGTGCGACGGATGAGCAGATCAACGAGCTCTACGCGGTCGTCGGCCTCGCGAACATGACCAACCGGCTCGCAAACGCCTACAAAGTGCCCGTCGACGAGCAGTTCAAGACGACAACCTGACGTTTCTGCCACCTGATTGCCGTGGTTATGGTCTAGAGCGACATTTGAGGTGTGCCCAGCGGTGGAAATCCGGCGCGGCATGCTTCCCCAATCTGCCGCCTACGGACTACGTTGCCCTGGGAAAGCGCCCCAGGTGTGGTAGTTAGTGGGTTGCGCTGAGAAAGCGCCGGCCCGGAACCGGTGCAAAAGGCGTCCTTATTGCCATGATCTGCCAGCAGCCACTTCACAACGACGGAACACATGTCGCAAGCCGATCAGCCTGTTGAATGGTTCTTGGCGCGCGACGGCCAGCAGCACGGTCCGATCAGCGCCGCTGAGATGAGTAAGATCGTCGAGCTTGGCTATCTGCTGCCGACGGACCTCGTGTGGCGTCAGGGGCTCCCCGACTGGCAGCCGGCAGCGACAGCGTTCCCGCCGAAGACTGCCGCGGCACCGCCTCCACCGCCGCCGCCTGCACCTTCTCCCGTCGCGGCATCGCCCACGTTCGCGCGTGATGCCGGGCCGGCACCGGTCAGCGATGACAAGTCCAAGCCGGCACCGGACACAGCGGCAAAGCCCGCTCGCGAGCGCGACCCGGCACTCAAGACACCTGATCCGCGAGAAATCATCGCGATGGAAGCCGCGCGCCGGGAAGAGAGCGCGCGCCGGGCCCGCGAGGGCGGTCTGGCCGGCAGCCCGCGTCAGCCACTGTCACACGACCCTAAACCCCACGACACCAAGCCGCTGGGCCAGCCGCAAGCGCCACGATCGCAGCCGGCTCACATCGACACGATCGCTGCAGGATCCGGGGCGCCGCGCGGCCGCACCGAGCCGCCGATCGAGCAGGAGTGGGAAGAGGACGATGCGCCACGGCGGCGTTTCCCGCGCCTGGCCGTTGCGTCGCTCGTGATGATCGCGCTGCTCAGCGTTGGGGCGTACGGCCTGCACGCGACCGGCAATCTCGATGACTTGCTTGCCCGGCTCTCATTCGGCGCCAAGCCAGAATCGACGGCAACGCCCGTCGTCAACGCCACGCCGAGCCAACGCAAGCTGGAGCCCGCCGGCTTCTCGTCCGATCCCACGCAGATCGATCAGCAGTTCCAGCAGAACCCGCTGTGGCAACTGCTCAAGACCGAGTTCCCCGACTGGTATCAGGATCGCATTCGCGATACCGCGCGCCAGAAGGGTGACAGCAAGACCGACACGGAAGTCGCCCAGCACCTCGCCGAGCAACTCGTGACGCTGCGTCGCAAGCACGTGACCGACGCGCTGGCGGCAAGCCCGCAGAACCTGAAAGCGGTTGCCAGCTCATTCCTGGAGAATCTGGAGCGGCTGTCGAAGCATAGCGTCGAGGCTTGCTACGGCTTCATTTCGCAAGGCGAGACCAACCCGCTGATCGTCGAGCTGACGCGCGCCTCTGAGCACACGCCGTCACTGCAGCGGCAAGCGTCGGCCATCTTCGCGGCGATCGCCGAGGGCCGCCGGACACCGGCACGCCATCCCCCGCCGACGCGCGAGGACTACGATCAGCTCGCGACCCAGCTCGCCAAGCGCGGCTGGAGCCCCGCCGACCTGCAGCTCTTTTCGGATGCCCGCTCGCTCGCGCGCGCTTCGCCCGAACGGGTCTGCAAGATGGTCCAGGACTGGTTCGCGGCCCAGCTCGCAGTCGGCGACGAGGAAGTCCAGGTTCGCCTGCTGATCGAGGCGCTGAAGCCTGTCGTCGCAGGCTGACGGACCGGAGGTGCGCCGACCGGCATCCAATTGCCGCAGACGCCTTGTTCGCGGCCAGAACTAGCTCTAGACCATCGCCATGCAGACGACGGCCCAGACCCTCGCCAACCCGACCCGGTTCATGTCCCTCAGCGGCACCCTGCTGCCATGGGTCGGCGGCATCGCTGCGCTCGTGATCGCATACGGTCTCTACCTGACCTTTTTCGGCTCCCCGCCCGATTACCAGCAGGGCCACACCGTCAAAATCATGTTCATCCACGTCCCGTCGGCGTGGCTGGCCATGGGTGTCTACCTGCTTGTTGCCATATCCAGCTTCGGTCTCCTGGTCTTCCGCCATCCGCTCGCCGACGTCTCGGCCAAGGCGGCGGTGCCGC
Source organism: uncultured Hyphomicrobium sp. (assembly GCA_964557265.1). Taxonomy (GTDB): domain Bacteria; phylum Pseudomonadota; class Alphaproteobacteria; order Rhizobiales; family Hyphomicrobiaceae. The sequence goes on along the minus strand of CAZKZT010000050.1, from coordinate 6,066 downwards.
TCGGGGCTGCGTTCACGTTCCTGGCGCTCGTGACGGGCGCCCTTTGGGGGCGGCCGATGTGGGGCGCGTACTGGGTATGGGACGCGCGGCTGACGTCAGTGCTGATCCTGTTCTTCCTCTACCTCGGACTGATGGCGCTCCGCTCCTCGCTCGATGATGAAACGCTGGCCGCAAAGCTCACCGCGATCCTGGCGCTGGTCGGCGTCGTGCTGCTGCCGGTGATCAAGTTCTCCGTCGATTGGTGGAATACGCTCCATCAGCCCGCGAGCGTGCTCAAGATCGGCGGCCCTGCCATTCATTCCTCGATCCTCATTCCGCTCCTGGTGATGGCGGCAGGCTTCTTCCTCGCCTTCATCGCGATGCACATGATGGCGATGCGGAATGAAATCCTGCGCCGCCGGGTCAAGGCGCTGACGTTGACGCACGTCAGCCGCGCGAGTGCTGGCGTCCCTGCGCGCGCGGAGGGCTGACGGGCATGGACCTCGGGCCGCACGCCGCTTTCATCATCGCATCCTACGCTGTCGTTGCCGCGGTGATGGCCGGCCTGCTGGCGTGGCTTGTCCTCGACGGCCGGCGCCATCGGCGCGCACTGGAAGCGCTGGAGGCCCAGGGCATCCGCCGCCGGTCGCAACGCACGGACGCTCCCCGATGACCGAGGTCACCGCACCATCGACGACGCCGGACAGGCCGCCCAGCCGCCGCCGTTTCATGGTGCTGGCGCCGCTGCTCGCATTCGGCGCGATGGCGGTGCTGTTCGGCTTCGCGCTGACCCAGGGCGATCCGTCCAAGTTGCCATCGGCACTCATCGGCAAACCGGCGCCGATGCTCGCGCTGTCCCGCATCGAAGGGCTCAACGATGGTCCTCAGCCGACGCCGCTGCTGACCCAGGGTGATCTCATCCAAAGCGATGTGACGATCGTCAACTTCTGGGCGTCATGGTGCGGACCGTGCGTCGAGGAGCATCCGTTCCTGGTCGAGCTCGCCAAGGTTCCAGGCGTGCGCGTGGTCGGCGTGAACTACAAGGATCTCGCGGCCAATGCGCGCCGCTTCCTCGGCCGCTATGGCAACCCCTATGCCGCCATCGGCGCTGACACGAGCGGCCGCGCGGCGATCGAATGGGGTGTCTACGGGATGCCTGAGACCTTCATCCTCGATCGCAACGGCGTCATCGTCCACAAGCTGGTCGGCCAGATCACGCCGCAGGCGATGCGCGAGCGGCTGGTACCGACGATCGAGCGCCTGAAGGCGGGGAAGTAGCCTCAATGTTCCTTCTCGCCGCGCAGGGAGAAGGAGAGGTTCTACTTGCAGCCCGTCGTGATCGCCTGCAGCGCCTGCGAGATGCCCGCCAGAGAATAGGTGTCGGTCGTCGTCGTGCCACGCTCGGAGGTGGCCTGCACCGTCATCGTGCTCCCCTTGCGCATCACCTCGAGCAGCTTCAGCTCCTCGGTCGCGTCGGCGATGTAGGCGCGATCGCCATTGACGAACAGCTTGAAGCTCGACGTGCCGACAGACAGCGTCACCTCGCTGTTCTTGCGCAACGTGTAACCGACCTTGACGCTGACCTCTGCCTTGACGCCGTCCTTCGGCCAGCTCGACACGTAGACGAAGGCCGGATCGCGCTTGGCGTTGCCCGGCTCCTGCTTGGCAGGCTGGGCCGTCGCGAAGCACAGCAGCTTCGCTCCCTCGCCATGAGTGAAGGAAGTCCAGCTCGAGAATGTACCGATCGACTTGACGGACTGCGCCATCGCCAAACTCGTGACGAGCGCCACGCCGACGGCACCCGCTGCCGTGCGCAGCGCGACAGCGCGCATCGATCCTCGCGTTGACATGGCCCTACCGATCTCCTGATCTTGCGGCACGATGGCACTGGATGGCAGCGGCACCGTTCCGTTCATTCCTTCTCGCTGCGCACGACGCGCCCGCCTTGCACGTGCGGATCAACGGCGACGACCGGGCCGCCCTCGCCGATCGGCCGGGCCGCGAATCGCCCGAGCGAGCGCACGCGATCATACATAACTATCGCCCCCGCCATCGCGACGTTGATGCAGAACGTCGTCGGTATTTTGACCGTGTAGTCGCAACGCGCAAGCATCTCCGGCGACAGGGATCCGCGCTCGGGTCCGAGCACATAAGCCGCGCGCAGCGGATGGCGGAAGCTCGGCAGCTCGATCGCGTCGTCGACCAGCTCCACGCCAACCAGCCGGCACCCCTGCGGAAGCACCATGTCTTCCAGACGCGACCAGTTGTAGTGTGGCAGATGCTGGATGCCTTTCGATGTATCGGCAGCCGCTTCGCGCGCCTGATAGGTGGCCCCGACGGTGAACGTGAATGCGGCGCCGAAACCGTGGGCCGACCGCATCAGGTTGCCGACGTTGAGGCTTTTCGATATGCGCTCGGCACCAACGGCGAAATAGCCGCGGCTCACGGGGGATTGGGGTATCGAGCTCATGGTTCGGAGGCTCCCGGCCGGTTTTGACGGAGGAGGTGTCACATGAAGGCCGCCTTGTGCAAGTCGCTCGATGGGCCGGACGCGATCGTGATCGAGGAGATTGCGGATCCGGTCCCGGCGCCCGGCGAGGTCGTAGTGCGGGTGCGGGCGGCGGCGCTCAACTTCCTCGATACGCTCATCACACGCGGAAAGTATCAGTTCAAGCCGGAGCTGCCGTTCTCGCCGGCGGCTGAGATCTCAGGCGTGGTCGAGGCGCTCGGTGACGGCGTGACGGACCTGAAGATCGGCCAGCGCGTGTGCGGCTATATCGCATGGGGCGGCGCGCGCGAGAAGGTAGCGGTGCCAGCTCACCTCATGATCCCGGTGCCGGATGGCGTGAGCGACACGGCCGCTGCCGGTGTCTGCGTGACATATGGCACGGCGATTCACGGGCTCAAGGACCGCGGCGGGTTGAAGGCCGGCGAGCGCGTGGCCGTACTTGGGGCGTCAGGTGGCGCTGGCCTCGCGGCAGTCGAGATATCAAAGCTCATGGGCGCGCATGTCATTGCCGTTGCATCGAGTTCCGAGAAGCTCGAGGTCTGTCGCGCGCACGGCGCCGACGACCTGCTGAACTACGCTACCACCGACCTCAAGACCGGCCTGCGAGAGCTGACCGGCGGCAAGGGCGTCGATGTCGTCTACGATTGCGTCGGCGGCGATTACGCTGAGGCGGCCCTGCGCTCCATTGCATGGGGCGGGCGCTTCCTGGTGATCGGCTTCGCCGCCGGCACCATCCCGAAGATCCCGCTCAACCTGCTGCTGCTCAAGAACGCTGCCACGATCGGCGTCTTCTGGGGCGAGATGATCATGCGTGAGCCCGACCGGCATCGCGCGAACATGGTCGAGGTGCTCGGCTGGGTGGCGCAGGGGCGGCTCAAACCGCACGTGCACGCAACCTATCCGCTCGAGCAGATCGGCGAAGCCATCAACAGGCTCGACAAACGGCAGGTTACCGGCAAGCTGGTCATCGAGCTGTAGCCGCTGCCGGCACGCTGCCGCGGCACCCACTCAATTCGTATCCCCCCTCAAGCTTGGCAGGCGCCTCCATGACGACGGAGATCTGGCTGATCGTCGCGGGCGCCTTCGCAGGCGGGCTCGTCAATGGACTGACCGGATTTGGCACCGGCATGACGGCGCTCGTATTCTGGTTGCACGCGCTGCCGGTAACAGTCGCCGCAACGCTGGTTCTAGTGTGCTCGGTCGCAGCGCAGCTTCAATCGTTGCCCTCGATCTGGCACGCGCTGGACTGGCGCCGTCTCGCGCCGTTCCTGATCGGCGGTGTCATCGGCATCCCGGCCGGCACTTGGCTGCTGGTGCAGGTGTCGGTCGGCACGGTGAAATTCTGGGTCGGACTCGTGATCACGATCTACTGCGCGGTGATGCTGGCGGGACGCTTCCGCCCGACCGTGCAGTGGGGCGGACGCATCGCGGACGGACTCGTCGGGCTGATGGGCGGCGTACTCGGCGGACTCGCTGGACTGTCGGGTGCATTGCCGACGATCTGGGCAAGCCTCAGAGGCTGGGGCAAGGATGCGCGCCGTGCCGTTTTTCAGGGCTTCAACCTGACGATCCTTTCGGTGTCGCTTGCCGTCCACGCGGCAGCGGGGCTGGTGACCATCGAACTCGGCCGCGCCGCGCTTTTCGCATTGCCGGCGACGTTCATTGGCGCCTTCATCGGCCAGCGGCTCTATCGCCGGCTCGACGATCGCGGTTTCGATCGCCTGGTGCTGGCGATCCTGTTCGTCGCCGGCCTGACGCTGCTGTGGTCGGCGCGGTAGCGCTTGCTCACTTCGCCTCCGCGCCGGGCTGCCCATCGTTTGACGGCTCGCCACGCGGATCGAGATCGAACACGGCCGGCGTCGTCTTCGGCACGATGACGAATGGCTCGTCACGCTTCTTGGGCGGATTCGGCCGGACCTGGGCCCTGAGCAGCATCACCAAAGCGATACTCGCGTGCGCAAGAGCTGTGTGCAGATAGAGGCCACCGTGTCCGAACGCCTGCATCATCGCTGACGCCATCATCGGCCCCAGAACCGCACCGATGGAGAAGACCAGCAGGAGCCCGCTCGACACCTCGACGGCACGTTTGCGATGGACGAGGTCATTCGCGTGCGCCACGCACAGCGTGTAGACCGTGAACGCCATGCTGCCGTACAGCGCGCCCGTTGCAAACAGAGGCACCCGTCCCGCATTCGACAACACGTAGAGAAGCGTGCCGCTCACGGCAGCCAGAGCGCACACCACAATCGCAACCGCGCGCCGGCCGAGCCGGTCGGACATCCGGCCGATGGGCCACTGCGTCACAGCGCCGCCGAGCACCGCAAACGACATGAACCAGGCGGTTTCGCCGATCGACAATCCCGCGCCTTGCGCGAAAAGCGGCGAGAATGTCCAGAAGGCCGCGTTCACAAGGCCCGCCGCGAAACAGCCGTAGACGGCAGCCGGGGACACCGTGATCAACCAACCGAGCCTCAGCTTCGCCCGTTGTGGCGGCTGCGGCGCGCTGCGCGGCGTGAGCGCAATCGGAACAGCGGCGAGCGAATAGAGAATGGCGACGAGAGAGAACAGCTCGAAGCTCGCCGGCTGACTGACCGATATAAGCTGCATGCCGAGCGTGACCACCGTCAGGTTGGTCATGGCGTATGCGCCAAGCACGCGGCCTCGGTTCTCCGGAACCGACGCGCCGGTCAGCCAACTCTCAATGATCATGAAGAGGCCAGCGAACACCAATCCGTTGATCGCACGCAGGCCCCACCAGATCCAAGGCGCGGTCCAGATCGCATGGACCAGCGGCGTCATCGTCGCAATCGCGGTGAGCGCTGCGAATGTGCGGATGTGGCCAACCGTGCCTATGGCACGCGGCCAGATCAGGCAGCCAACGATCAATCCCGCAAAATAGGCCGACCCCATCAAGCCGATGTCGAATGACGAGAAACCTTCGATGTCGGCACGGATCGGCACCAGAACACCGAACAGCCCATTGCCCATCATCAGGATCGACGCGCTGAGTAGCAGCGCAACCACGGGCCGGAGAACACCGGTCATCTCAACTCCAGCATCAAAACCATGGCCTTCCGGACAATTGCCCCGCGAGCGCCTTCACTCATCCGCCATCCGGCTTCTCAGCCAGACGCATCGCGTCACGCAGAATGCGCGCGTGATCGAAGGCCAGCTTCTCCTTGCGCCAATCAGTCACCCACTCCGCCGCCGCTGCGTCGTCGCCCGCGACCGCCTTCGGCGCGCGCACCCGCGTCATGAAGACGACCGCCGCCGTGTGGAACCGCGTGTCGCGTTTGGGATCGGAATAGACGCCGACGAGCCGCAGCTTTCCGGCCTTGACGCCGGTCTCCTCCAGCAGCTCACGCCGGCACGCGTCCTCGACCGTTTCCCCGACATCGACGAAGCCGCCGGGCAGTGCGTAGTGGCCGACATCGGGCGGATATTTGCGGCGGATCAGAAGAACGCGCCCTTTGGCATCGATGGCCACGCAGTCGGTCGTCAGCAGCGGTGTCACCGGCTTGGCCATCGGCGCCCTTCTCCCTCTCCCCGCCAAAGCGGGGAGAGAGAAATGCTCTCTC
>CAZKZT010000049.1:0-14962 GCA_964557265.1 uncultured Hyphomicrobium sp. | reverse complement strand
ATGTGGCGTCGTGGGACAGGACGCTCGCGGGGTCGGCGCACTTCTGGGACGACTTCTCCGTCGGCGAGAAGATCGACCACGTCGACGGTATGACGATCGAAGAGGCCGAGCACCAGATCGCGACGCGGCTCTACCAGAACACCGCGCGGGTGCACTTCAACCAGCACGTCGAAGGGCAGGGCCGCTTCGGCCGGCGGTTGGTGTACGGCGGTGTCGTCATCTCGCTGGCGCGCGCGCTGTCGTTCAACGGCCTCGCCAGCGCGTTCCATATTGCGGCGATCAACGGTGGCCGCCACGTCGCGCCAGCGTTCGCGGGTGACACGGTCTATGCGTGGTCCGAGGTGCTGGACAAGGCGGAGGTGCCGGGACGCGGCGACGTCGGCGCGCTGCGCCTGCGTCTCGTCGGCGTGAAGGATCTGGCGCCCGCGTCGTTCCCGCTCGAAACCGCGCCGGGCAAGTACGCCCCCGGCGTCATCCTCGATCTCGACTACTGGGCGCTGCTGCCGCGCGCGTGAGGTTTTCGCCTCACGCCCACCACTGGCTTGGGATCGGGAAGCGGCCCGCAGCGTCCTCGATCACCTTGGCGGCGCGGAACAGCGTGCTCTCGTCGAACGGCTTGCCGATCAGCTGCAGACCCATCGGCGTGCCCTCGCTCGACAGCCCGGCCGGCACAGAGATGCCCGGCAACCCCGCCATGTTCACGGTCACTGTGAAGATGTCCTCGAGGTACATCGCCAGCGGATCGCCCGACTTCTCGCCGAAGCCGAACGCGGGCGACGGTGTCGTCGGCGTCAGCACCACGTCGACGTCGCTCCAGGCGTTGTCGAAGTCGCGCTTGATCAACGTGCGCACCTTCTGCGCCTTGAGGTAGTAGGCGTCGTAGTAGCCCGCCGACAGCACGTAGGTGCCGATCAGTACGCGCCGCTTGACCTCTTTGCCGAAGCCCGCCGCGCGCGTACCCTCGTACGTGTCGATCAGATCCTTGCCGGGCACGCGCAGGCCGTAGCGCACGCCATCGTAGCGCGCGAGATTCGACGAGCATTCCGCGGGCGCGACGATGTAGTAGGCCGGCAGCGCGTACTTCGTATGCGGCAGTGAAATGTCGTGGATGGTCGCGCCGGCATCTTTCAGCCACGCGATGCCTTTCTGCCAGAACGCTTCGGCCTCCGCCGACATGCCATCGACGCGGTATTCTTTCGGCACGCCGACGCGCAGGCCCTTGACGCTTTTCGCGAGCTCGGCCTCGTAGTCGGGCACAGGCAGGTCGACGCAGGTCGAATCCTTCGCATCGTTGCTCGCCATATGGCGCAGCATGATCGCGGCATCCTGCACCGTCTTGGCGATCGGCCCTGCCTGATCGAGCGACGAAGCGAACGCGACAATGCCCCACCGCGAGCAGCGGCCGTAGGTCGGCTTGATACCGACGGTGCCGGTCAGTGCTGCGGGCTGGCGGATCGATCCGCCCGTGTCGGTTGCCGTTGCCGCGAGGCAGAGGTTCGCGGAAACCGCGGCCGACGATCCGCCCGACGATCCGCCCGGAACGAGCTTGGTATTCTCGACGGTGCCGCCGCGCGTGCGCCGCCACGGATTGACGACCGGGCCGAAGGCGCTCGTTTCGTTCGACGAGCCCATCGCGAACTCGTCGTTGTTGAGCTTGCCGAGCATCACCGCGCCGGCATCCCAGAGATTCTGGCCGACCGTCGATTCATACGGCGGCTTGAAATCGCCGAGGATGCGCGAGCAGGCCGTCGTGCGGATGCCCTTGGTGGCGAACAGATCCTTGTTGCCGAGGGGCAGGCCTTCGAGCGGACGCGCGTCGCCCTTGGCAAGCCGCGCGTCGCTGGCCTTGGCCTGGGCGAGCGCGTGCTCCGGCGTCGCCAGCACATAGGCGTTGAGATGCGGATTGGCCTTGTCGATCGCGGTGACGAAGGCCTGAGTCAGCTCGGTCGAGGTGAATTTCTTGGCGACCAGCCCGTCGCGGGCTTCGGCAAGAGTGAGCTTTGTAAGGTCGGTCACGTGCTCACTCCACTACCTTGGGAACCACGAAATAGTGGTCCTCGGTCATCGGGGCGTTGGCGACGATGTCGTCGGCCTTTTCGCCGTCGGTGACCTCGTCGACGCGCTTCTTGAGCTTCATGTCGGCGACGCGGGTCATCGGCGCCACGTCGTCCGTGTTGACCTCGCCCAATTGCTCGACCCACGCGAGAATGCCGTTCAGCTCGCCCTGCAGCGAGACCGCTTCCTCGTCGGTGATCCTGATCCGCGCCAGCCGCGCGATCCGGCGGACAGTCGCCTCGTCGACCTGCATGCTCTATCCTGTCGAGAATGGGGATGTGTGTCGTGCCGCACTGAATAGCGGCGGGGCACCCATCGTGCAAGAATCGTGTTGCCACGGGGAATTCACGCGAAATGAGCACGTTGAAACCGGCGTCGCGCCGGGTGCAGGAGGCTGCCGATCGGCTGGGCCTCGCGGTCCGGGTGGTCGAGATGACGCAATCGACGCGGACGGCCGAGGAGGCGGCGGCCGCCTGCGGGTGTGGCGTCGGCCAGATCATCAAGTCGCTGGTGTTTCGCGGCAAACAGAGCGGTACGCCGGTTCTGCTGCTGGTCTCCGGCTCGAACCGCGTCGACCAGAAGGGCGTTGCGGGCGCGATCGGTGAGCCACTCGACCGGCCGGATGCAACTTATGTCCGCGAGGTCACCGGCTTCGCCATTGGCGGCATCCCGCCCTTTGGCCACGCCCAGCCGCTGCCGACCTGGATCGACCGTGATCTCCTCCAATATCCGACCGTGTGGGCGGCCGCCGGTTCTCCCGAGTCCGTCTTCGAGGTCGACCCGCGCAAGCTCGCCGAGACGATCGGAGCGACGGTGATCGGGGTGACGGGCGGCACGTAGGCGCACCGACTTCAGCGGCCCACGAAAGATCGCCGTTCGTCAGGTTGGAAAAATCGTTACCGCAGTGCGCTGGCGGCGCTCCGCAGCGCAGGCAGCACTTGGCGGCCGAGGCGATCGATGGCAGCGAGCGTCGCTGTTCTGCCGACGCCTGCGAAGCCGGAATAGAGGCTGAAATGGGAGGGGCGCAGGGCACGAATATCGTCCGACAGGATGCGGATGACCTTGTCCGCCGGCCCGATCGGTGCGTGCTCGAGCACCCAGTCGAGGCTGGGCTCGCCCTCGTGCGGGGGAACGCGAAGCAGCGCACCGTCGCGTGGCGGGTAGTCGGTACGCAAAGCGTCCGTGTTGCGCAGGAACACCCGAAGACCCTCAGCTGCCTGGCGCGCTTCGGCGGCATCGTCCGTAACGAAAATATAGCGTTGAAGGCCCAGCGGGATGTCGGCGCCCTGGAAGCCCGCCGCGCGATAGTCTGCTTCCACCTTGGTCTTCGCAGGGAGCGCATCCCGCCCCCAGCGTAGCCCCGCACTCACAAGCAAGGTTGCGCCAGCGCGCGCGGCTCGGGCGATCAAAGTGGGATCGCCACCTGCAAGGTAGAGCGGCGGCATGGCGGAGGGCACGCAGAGCGGCGCTTCCGGGATGCGGTAGTGGTCGCCGTCGTAAGCCACGCGGCCGGTCGTCAGCCCTTGCTCCAGAATATCCCAGCCCTCGTGCAGCAGCCGCGATCGCGCAGCGAGGTTTATTCCGTAGGTCCGGAATTCGTGCGGCTGGTGGCCCGAGCCGATTCCGAGGAGAACCCGGCCGGGCGCCATGAGCTGCACCAAACTGATCTCCTGCACCACCCTGAGCGGATTATAGAGCGGCAGCACAACCACCGCCGAACCGAGGCGGATCTGTCGCGTGAGCGGCGCGCAATGCGCCACCATCATCAGCGGTGAGGGGCAGATCGACGCGCTGGAGAAATGATGCTCGGCAAACCAGGCAATGTCGAAGCCGATCTGATCTGCGAGCTGCACCGCTTCCACGGTCGTCGCCATCACTTCCGCCGGTGTATCGTTGGCGTCGTAGAGCGACATCAGGTTGAAGAGGGCGAACTCCATTCATCGGGCTCCTAAATAAGCGTAAGGCTGGCCAACAGTCATCGATCAACAAGTGACACGTGAACGGTCCGGCGGCGATGAGCAGAAATGTCGCTCATGGGCGCTGGTCGCTCCCACTGCCGGATTTGATGATCGTTGTCGCGGCGATATTTGACACCTCGGCGAGACACATTGCCCGGATCCGAACTCCGGACTTGCCAATCTACCCAGCCCGGCTATAGGTCGGCCCCCGCGCGGGCCATAGGCAGCGCTTCACAATCAAATTGACGATCGGAAACTGAAGCATGGCTCTCGCGTGCGGCATCGACTTTGGCACTTCGAACTCCTCGGTCGGAGTCTGCGATGCGGCGGGGCCGCGTTTGCTGCCCATCCAGCGCGAGGCGACATCCGTGCCGACCGCGCTGTTCTTCAGCTTCGACGATGACACGACGACCTTTGGCCACGAGGCGCTCGAGCGCTATTTCGCACGCGAGCCCGGCCGCTATCTGCGCGCGATCAAGAGCCTGCTTGGCACCAAGCTGTTCGAGGAGACCACGCAGGTCAAGCGAACGCGCTACGCCTTTGGCGAGATCGTCGCGGCTTACCTGAGTTTCTTGCGTGCCGCGTCGGGCAAAAGCCTCGACGGTCTGCCGACGAGCGTCGTGCTCGGCCGTCCGGCGTTCTTTGTCGACGGCAATACGGAAGCCGACGCCACGGCGCAAAACCAGTTGGAAGCGGCCGCCCGCGCCGCCGGATTCGAGAACATCGCCTTCCAGTTCGAGCCGATCGCCGCGGCGCTCGACTATGAGCAGACGGTCAACGCCGAGGAAATCGCGCTCGTTGCCGATATCGGCGGTGGTACGTCGGACTTCTCCGTCGTGCGCGTGTCGCCGGAGCGTGCGCGCGCTGCTGACCGGCGCCAGGACATTCTGGGTTTCACGGGTGTGCACATCGGCGGCACCGATTTCGACAAGCAGCTTGCGATGACGACGGTGATGCCGGCGCTCGGTCTGCACAGTCCGCTTCGCCGCAAGGGGCTTGAGGCGCCGTCGTGGTACTTTGCCGATCTCGCGACGTGGCATCGCATCGGCTTTCTCTACGAGCCGAAGGTGCTCACGGAGGTGAGGAGCGTTTTGCGCGATTCAGCGGCGCCGGAGAAGATCGGGCGGCTTGTGCAGATTCTCGAGCAGCGCAAGGGCCATGAACTTCTCGCCGGGATCGAGACAGTGAAGATCGAGCTGTCGCAGGCGGCCTCCGCAATGCTCGATCTCGACGACGTGGCGGACCTGTCCCTGGAGGTTCCACGGACGGCGCTTGATTCCGCGATTGCCGTCAATCTGCAGCAGATTCATGAGCGCATCGGCGACGTTGTGCGAATGGCCGGCCTGACGTCGGATGCTGTGTCGGCCGTGTTCCTCACCGGTGGCGCGACCAAAATGCCCGCGATCCGGCACTGCATCGCCGCCGCTGTTCCCGATGCGCGGCTCATTGCCGGCGACGCTTTCGGAAGCGTTGCGACGGGCCTCGCGCTCGATGCCGCCAAGCGATTTGCGTAGCGCGCGATCAGCTGACGCTCGCCAATGCGATATTCTCGGCGCGGATGCGGATCGCGAGCACAATCGCGTTGAGCGCCGAGAACGCCAGCGCATAGCTCATCAGACCGAACGCCATCGGCAGCACGAAGATCTCGGCGGCGACGATTGCGTAGTTGGGATGCGAGAGGAAGCGATACGGTCCGCTGCGGATCGGTGCCGTGCCGGGTAACACGACGATGCGCGTCGTCCATCGTGCCCCGAGCGTTACGAGCACCCACACGCGCAGGCCCTGCAGGACGCAGAACGCTGCGAGCCATCCGAGATGAGGTTGCGTGGCGATCGCCAGCAGCCATAGTCCGATCAACCATGCGGCGTGTAACGCGACAATCAATGGATAGTGCGCCGCGCCGTGCTCGATGCCGCCTGTCCGCATCAGGCGCGCTTCGTTGCCGCGCGCGTAGATGAGTTCGGCGAGCCGTTGCGCTGTCACGAAGGCAAGAACCGCAAATGCGAGCGGGTCGATTTGTATCCAGTCCGGCGTCATGCGGCGCGCGCCAGCGTCACAGAGCTGAGCGTGAAACCGGGTCCGAGCGCCATCAGCATCGACTGCCGCGGCAGGCCGGCCTCAATGGCGCGCTCCAGGACGAACAATGCGGTCGGCGCGGACATGTTGCCGTAACGGGCGAGTATTTCGCGCTCATGGTCGAGCACGCCGGTGTTGAGCGACAAACCTTCCTCGATCGCCTCGACGACCTTGGTACCGCCCGGATGGCAGATGAAGCGACCGATGCCGTCGCGATCGAGTCGCTGCCGATACAGCATTTCATCCACCGCGGGCCGCAGGTGCTCCAGCGCGAACGGCGGGATCGAGCGATCGAAGATGACGCCGAAGCCTTGCTGGTCAACGTCCCATCCCATGATGCCCAGTGTGTCGGGCCAGGTGCATTCGTCGGACGCGGTAATCCGCGCGTGGCCGCGGACGTTGGTTCGGATGACGGCCGCCGCGGCGCCGTCGCCGAACAGCGCCAGGGCGACGATGTTGGCCTTGGTCAACTTGTCGAGCCGGATCGCAAGCGAGCACAGCTCGACAGCCACGAGCAGAACATTGCTGCCGGGTCGGGCTTCGGCAAGTCGCGCGGCGATCGACAATCCGGTAACGCCGCCCGCGCAACCCAGTCCGAATACAGGCGCGCGCGCGATGTTGGATCTGAATCCCAAGGCTTTGGCCGCGCGTGCTTCGAGGCTTGGTGTCGCAATGCCTGTCGAGGAGACGGTCACGACGCAATCAACATCGGCGCCGGACAGCCCGGCGCGCGCCAGAGCATCGCGTGCCGCGTCGATGAACAGGCGCGTCGCTTCGGTGAGGTAGACGTCGGTGCGCTCGGTCCACGTTCGGTCCTGCTCGTACCAGGGGCCGGGCCGCACGGCGTAGCGCGTCGCGATGCCGGCATTGTCGAAGACAGGCGCGAGCCGGTCGAACTCGGGCATCCTCAGTCGGAAGGCGCGACGCGTGCGCTCGGCCGCTTCATCCTGCGTGACGACGTAGTCCGGAACCGCCGTCGCAATCGAACACAACCGCGCTTGGGCTTCAGGCAAGAAAGCACCTCCGCGAGAACGCAATACGCATCGTCCCGGCCAACAGAGACGCGAATGGCGTCGAAATAAAGGAACGCGGGTTAGGCTGGATTGGAGGATATGCCGTTGCGCATCGAGATTCGGCGGCGCGTAAACCAATCGAGCGACCGAGCCGCCGCAATGGCCGGTGCCACTAGCGTTTTCCTCATAAATCCCCTATGTCCACGACCGCCGGGCTGATCCGGCGTCCTGAGCGCGCCATCTCGTTGCGCTTTATAAATCGGAGATACTCCATGACGCACGACCGCCGTCGCGTCGAAGGCCTGCTGTTTCTCGCCGCCTTCGCGCTCTGCATCCCTGCCGCAAACTGGCTCATCGGCAACATTGGCACGAAGTGTGTGCCCAACGGTCCGTGTCTGATGCCGGTTGGTTTCGGTGTCATGGCGCCGACGGGCGTCGCGATGATTGGTCTTGCGCTGGTGTTGCGCGATCTCGTGCAGCGCCGCCTCGGCGTCGGCTGGGCGGCGGGCGCTGTCGTTGCAGGTGCGGCGCTGTCGTCATTTCTCGCGCCGCCGTCACTGGTGGCCGCCTCGGGTGTTGCTTTCCTTCTCGCCGAGATGGCCGATCTCGCGGTCTACACGCCTCTGCAGCGCCGCCGCCTCGTCCTCGCAGTCATCGCGAGCAGCTTCGTCGGGCTTGTCATCGACAGCGTTGTGTTTCTCTATCTCGCGTTCGGCAGCCTCGACTATCTGCTCGGGCAGGTGATCGGGAAGTCGTGGATGGTCCTGTTGTCGATCCCATTCATCGTTTGGCTGCGGCGCAGGGACGAGCGCCTCGGCCTCCAGCCAGCTTGAGTGGAGACGATCCCATGTCCACGCCCGTACTTGGTCAGCAGACCGCGCTGCCGCAAAGCCCCGAGGAAGCTGTTCTCGATCGCGTGCCGAACCCGCATCCGGGAACGCTTTACGTGGCGCGGTTTACGGTGCCCGAGTTCACCTCGCTCTGCCCCGTGACCGGACAGCCGGACTTCGCGCATCTCGTGATCGACTATGTGCCCGATCAGTGGCTCGTCGAGTCCAAGTCGTTGAAGCTCTACCTCGGCTCTTTCCGCAACCACGGCGCCTTCCACGAAGACTGCACGATCGCGATCGGCAAGCGGCTGGTCGACGTCCTGCAGCCAGCATTCCTGCGCATCGGCGGTTACTGGTATCCGCGTGGAGGCATCCCGATCGATGTCTTCTGGCAAACAGGGGCCGTGCCCGACGGTGTATGGTTGCCTGACCAGGGCGTGGCGACCTATCGCGGTCGCGGCTAAGCAGTGCTTTTTGCGCTGCAACACGACGGCGGATGACTATGAGAGCCATCTTTCATTCACCAACCATGCATGTTCGCGGCGGACAAATGCGCGTGTGACATTGATATGTCACGATCCTTGCGTCCGCCGTGCTAAAGCCAGGAACATCGCGCCTTTCGGTGCGTTGGCTCTGGTGAATGTGCGACCAAAGGCCGAGTTGAGAATGTCCGGGGGCTTGCTTACACGCCTGCCTTCTGGAAAGCATGAGGTTAATGGACTGCGACCGCAAGGCATTTGCGATCGCTCGGATCTTTACCAGCCGAGATCCAATCGTCGACATCTTCGGACAATCGAATTGGTAGTCGAATGACCAGCGAAACGTTTGCATTGAGTGTTCCCGCCGCCGTTCAGCACAACAGCCCGGTCGTGGCGCTGATCGAGGAGGCCATCCGCCGTCGCGAGGGGCGTTTTGCTTCGAGCGGCGCACTCGTGGTCGAGACAGGCGTTCACACTGGCCGCTCCGCGCAGGATAAATTCACGATCCGCGACGAAGCGACCGAGAATACGGTTTGGTGGGACAACAACAAACCGATCTCGCGCAAACAGTTCGATCTCCTGCTGGAAGATTTCAAAGCTCATGCGGCCTCGCGTGAGCTTTTTGTTCAAGACCTGTTCGCTGGCGCCGATCGGAAGCATCGGCTCAATACGCGCGTGTTCACCGAACTCGCGTGGCACGCGGCGTTCATCCGCCACCTTCTGCGTCGCCCGACCGATGCCGAGCTCGCAAGCTTCAAGCCGGAGTTCACGGTCGTCAATCTGCCGAGCTTCCGCGCCGATCCCGCGCGTCATGGCTGCCGCTCGGAGACCGTGATCGCTTGTGACTTCACGCGGCGCATCGTCCTCATCGGCGGCTCGTCCTATGCGGGCGAGACCAAGAAGTCCGTTTTCACGTTCCTCAATTATCTGATGCCCGAGCGCGGCGTGATGCCGATGCATTGCTCGGCCAACGTCAGCAAGGACGGCAAGGAGTCGGCGGTCTTCTTCGGCCTCTCCGGCACCGGCAAGACGACCCTGTCGGCTGATCCGGGCCGCATCCTTCTCGGTGACGACGAGCATGGCTGGTCACCCGATGGCATCTTCAATTTCGAGGGCGGCTGCTACGCCAAGACCATCCGTCTCTCGGCCGAGGCCGAGCCTGAGATCTGGGCGGCGTCGAACCGCTTCGGTGCGGTGCTCGAGAATGTCATCCTCAAAGGGGCGAATGCCGATCCCGATTTCGACGACGGCAAGCTGACCGAAAACACGCGCTCGGCCTATCCGCTCGAGTTCATCGCCAATGCGAGCCCGACCGGCGCCGCTGGCAATCCGCGCAACATCGTGATGCTGTGCGCCGATGCATTCGGCGTCATGCCGCCGATCGCCAAGCTGTCGCCGAGCCAGGCGATGTATCACTTCCTGTCCGGCTACACGGCGAAAGTCGCCGGTACCGAGAAGGGCATGGGCAACGAGCCCCAGGCGACATTCTCGACCTGCTTCGGTGCGCCGTTCATGCCGCGCCATCCGAGCGTCTACGGGAACCTGCTGCGCGAGCAGATCGCAAAGCACAACGTCGATTGCTGGCTGGTCAACACCGGCTGGACGGGTGGCAAGTACGGAGTCGGCAGCCGCATGCCGATCAAGGCGACGCGCGCACTGCTCAACGCGGCCCTCTCGGGCAAGCTCAAGCACGGCCCGATGCGGATCGATCCGGCGTTCGGGTTTGAAGTGCCGACGACACTCGAAGGCGTCGACTCGAAAATTCTCGACCCGCGCGAGACGTGGGCGGACAAGGCCGCTTACGACGCCCAGGCGCGTGCATTGGTGAAGATGTTCAACGACAACTTCGCCAAGTTCGAGCCGCACGTCGATGCCGATGTCAAAGCGGCGGCCCCCGGGATCCGCGCGGCTGCCGAGTAAGGCAACCGCGCCCTCTCACTCACCTGCAAGACGTGGCAGCTGAACGCGACGGCCCTCGCGTTCGGCGCGAGCGAGCGCGGCTTCGTTGCGTGCGATGTAGTCGCGCGTGAGCGGTAACGTCTCGATGCGTCGCGTGAGCTGGATCTGAAAGACGACGAGGTTCTGGTAGCGGAACGCGCACTCGGAACCGGCAAGGTAGAACTCCCACATCCGGCAGAAGCGCTCGTCGCGAATGCGCGCGGCGGTCGGCCAGTTCGCGATGAATCGCTCTCGCCATGCCTTCAGCGTCTCCGCGTAGTGGAGGCGCAGGATCTCGACATCGGTCGTAATGAGGCCCGAGCGTTCGACCGCGCTCATGACCTCCGACAGCGCGGGGATATAGCCGCCGGGGAAGATGTATTTGGCAATGAAGGGATTGGTGATCGCCGGCGGCTCGGAGCGGCCGATGAAGTGAATCACGGCCACGCCGTCCTCGTCGAGCAGATCGCGCACCTTGCGGAAGAACGTGCCGTAGTGATTGACGCCGACGTGTTCGAACATGCCGACTGAGATGATGCGGTCGTAGGGGCCGGTGACCGTGCGGTAATCCTGCATTCTGAAATGGACCGCATTGGCGAGCCCGGCGCGGCGTGCACGCTCTTCGGCGATCTTGAGCTGCTCGACCGAAAGCGTCACGCCGTCGACGATGCAGCCCGCGGTGCCAGCCAGGTAGAGGCCAAGGCCACCCCAGCCGGAGCCGATGTCGAGTACCCGCTGCCCTTCGGCAAGTGCAAGTTTAGCGGCGAGATGCCTTTTCTTGGCGACCTGCGCGTCCTCCAGGCGCATGGCATCGTCCGCGAAGTAGGCACAGGAGTACTGGCGATCGCCGTCAAGGAAGAGATCGTAGATCGATCCGTCGATGTCGTAATGGTGCGCAACATTGCGGCGCGAACGTCCGGTCGGATTGAACTGAGCGAGCCGCCTGGTCAGGAATCGCGCGACGTCGAGCGTCTGCGCCCATTTCGGTGGGGGATGGGCGAGCGCATTCTCCAGCACCAGTGACAGGAGATCATAGATGCGGCCCTGCTCCATGATCAGGCGGCCGTCCATGTAGGCCTCGCCGACGTGGAGATGCGGATCGAGGGCGAGTTGCCGCTCCAGGCGCCGGTCGGCCAAACGCGCAACGACTGGCGGCCCACTACCGTCGCCGAATGTCAGGGTCGCGCCCGTATGGGTGACGAGTGAGAGATTTCCGTGCTCCACGATACGGCGGAGCAGGATTTCCAGCGGCTTGAACATGACCACGCCTCGACGCTTTCGCGCCCGCTCGCAGTCCCCCCGTCCCGTTGCTCGCGGGCTTTGGACAAATGCAAGACGGAAAACATAACCCGTCAAGATCGATCTGTCACATGTTTGCCCGCTATGGTGGTGGCCGCCCGCCGGCGGGCCCCCCATCGGCCCGCAATTCGACGAAGAAAAAGGGGCGCTCGACAATGTGCCGGCGCCCCTCTTTTCAAGTCCAAGTCGTCGTGGCCGATCAGACCTCGGGCTGCTCGCCGAGGCCGGCAGCCTGCGGCTCGTCGCCGCCGTCGTCCTCGCTGTAGGTCTCGATTTCCGGCAGCTCGTCGCGGATGAGCGTGACGTCCTCGCCGCGAGACTGGCGCTCGGCTTCGTCGGTGGAGCGCGCGACGTTGATCGCCACCTTCACCGTCACCTCGGGGTGCAGCGCGACGCGGATGTCATGCAGGCCCAGCGTCTTGATGGGTCGATCGAGCAGAACCTGGCGGCGATCGACCGAGAAGCCACCGGCCGTGATTGCCTCGGCGATGTCACGCGTGGAGACCGAGCCATAGAGCTGGCCGGTATCGCCCGCCTGGCGGATCGAAACGAATGACTGGCCCTCGAGGCGCCCGGCGATTTCTTCGGCCTCTGACTTGAGCTCGAGGTTCTTCGCCTCGAGCTGCACGCGCTGACCTTCGAAGGTCTGGCGGTTGGCTTCAGTTGCGCGCAGTGCCTTGCCCTGCGGCAGCAGGAAGTTGCGTGCGTATCCGTCCTTGACCTTCACGACGTCGCCCATCTGGCCCAGTCGGCCGACGCGCTCGAGAAGAATGACATCCATTGGTAGGCTCCTTGGTTGGATCTTGAGGTTCCGAAGAATGGGGTTCGATGGAGAATGAGGGAGCGCGTCCGTCAGTCCGGACCGCGCGAGCCGGAGGGTCCGGATGTTTGCGGCCAGCGTTTCAGGGGCGAAATCGGCTCCGCGATCGCGAGTAGCGCGATGATGGCCGCCATCCAGCTGTTGAAGAGCAGCAGCAGGAAATAGACGCTCCACAGGATGAAGGGCCGATGCGGTTTTCCGCGCGTGACGTAGTGGATGATGGCGAGGCCCATCAGCATGTAGGCGAAGAGGAGTGCGCCGGCGAAACCGGATGAGATGAGGCCGGGATAGCCGGGCAGGAACGTGAATGCGAGTGCGATCACCAGTCCCCAGAAGACACCCGGAGGGAAGGTCATCGCGGCAAGGTCCGGCCAGGGCCGCACGAGACGGCCCGACGCCTTCGTGATCCGGCCGGCGAGCCACAAGTTCAGGCTGAAACCGGCCAGCCAGGACGTTGCAGTCGCGGCAGGCAGCAAATACAGCCCAAGCTGCGCGAGCGAATTGATCTCTTCCGGAGTGAGCGGCTTGTCGCGCAGCGTGGCCAGGTCCTGGGCGAAGACCCTCTCGATCATCTCACGCAGGATGCCGCGGACTTCGTCCAGATCGTTGCCGAGCATGAACAGGCTCAGCACCGACAGCGAGCCGGCGATGACAGCCGCCGCCGCGAGCAGGCGCCCGGCAGGATACCATTCGACCGGCGCGCCATTGGCGGCATCGTCGTCGGGCGAGGGTTCGGTGAACGAGCGGTTCAGCAGCGCGAGGTGGCACAGAATTGCGATTGGCAGGCCCTGGCTGACCAGAAATACGAAGGCGGGCCAAATGCCGCCGAGTACGAAGCCGATGGCGCCGGAGGCCGCGAGCGCTGCGACGAGCGCTGCGGCTGGCCCCCATCCAAGACCCGCGAGAAAGCTCGGCAAGGGGGCGAGGAAGTACAGGAACACGCGCCCGGCAGGACCACCGAAGGTCGCCGACATGAACAGCACAGCGGAGGCCAATCCGCATGCGAGTCCGATGAGGAGGTAGTGTGGCATGTCCCGAAGCTGTCCCGCGCTGGTGGCGGTTAGAGGCAGCGCAATCGGCGTGCCCCAACCCTTGTCGTCGATGCGGGGCAGCCGGAGGTCCGGCGCGCCCCGCAGTCATGTCGTATCTTACTTGATCACGTAAGGCAGCAGGCCAAGGAAGCGCGAGCGCTTGATCGCCTTGGCGAGCTCACGCTGCTTCTTCGCGGAAACGGCCGTGATGCGGCTCGGCACGATCTTGCCGCGCTCGGAGATGTAACGGCCGAGCAGGCGCGCGTCCTTGTAGTCGATCTTCGGCGCACCCTCACCCGAGAACGGGCAGGTCTTGCGGCGGCGATGGAAGGGGCGGCGAGCGGCGCCCTGGCTGGAATCGGTCATGGATCAGCTCTCCGAATCTGAGCGGGGAGGACGGGGCGCGCGCGGCGCATCGCCGTCGGGACGCGGGCCACGGGGGCCGCGGAAGCCGTCACCGTCACGCGGCGGACGGTCGCCACCACGGTCAGCGCGGAAGCCGCCGCCTTCGCGGGGCGGACGATCGCCGCGGAAGCCACCGCGGTCGCCACCACGATCACCGAACCGGCCGCCGCCGCCACGCGGACCGCGGTCACCACGGTCGCCGCGATCGTCACGGTCGCTCTTGCGCATCGGCGCAGACGGCTCCGTCTCGTGCTCTTCGACCTTGATGGTCAGGAAGCGCAGAATGTCGGTCGACAGGCT
The DNA here is from genome assembly GCA_964557265.1 of uncultured Hyphomicrobium sp. Taxonomy (GTDB): domain Bacteria; phylum Pseudomonadota; class Alphaproteobacteria; order Rhizobiales; family Hyphomicrobiaceae. Next base: position 758 of record CAZKZT010000049.1, on the reverse strand, counting down.
CATGCGCCGCTCCATCTCAGCAACCGCAGCCGGCGGCGCATCGATGTTGAACAGGCTGTAATGGGCCTTGCGGTTCTTCTTGATCTTGAAGTTGAGCGTCTTGACACCCCAGTACTCGGACTTGGCGATCTTGCCGCCGCCGGCCTCGATGATGTCGGAGAACTCTTTCGTCAATGTCTCGACCTGCTGGGTCGAAACGTCCTGGCGTGCCAGGAACACGTGCTCATAGAGAGCCATGCTTCTGCCTTTCCTCTAGCTGTCCCCTCCGGCGCAAAGCCCCTTATGGGCCCGGGAAAGGCCCACCAGGCACCCAAAGAGCGTAGACCCGGAAAGCCGGACCATAGGGTCCTGCGGCGATTGCCGCCTTTCCTCAAGCCTTCGACCGGAGCGGGTGATGGGGCGCTTTATACCTGGAAACGGGCAAGAGGCAAGAGGAGGGTGTTGCGCAGGATGCAAAAAAGGCCGCCGCGGGGTGCGCGACGGCCTTCTTGCAGTGCCCTTAACTCGGTTGGGCGGGGGCGGACCTCAGAAGTCCATGCCGCCCATACCACCCATGCCGCCCATGCCACCCATACCGCCGCCCGGCATGGCCGGAGCCGCCTTCTGGGGCAGTTCGGCGATCATGGCTTCGGTGGTGATCAGCAGGCCCGAGACCGAGGCCGCGTCCTGGAGGGCGGTGCGCACGACCTTGGCCGGGTCGATGACGCCCTGGGCGACGAGGTCGCCGTACTCGCCCGTCTGGTCGTTGTAGCCGAAGC
>CAZKZT010000048.1:0-14984 GCA_964557265.1 uncultured Hyphomicrobium sp. | reverse complement strand
TGCCTTTCTTGGTGACGACGTGAACGAGGATCGGGCCGCCGGTCGCGTCACGCACATTCTTGAGGACGGGAAGGAGGACGCTGAGATCATGCCCGTCGATCGGCCCGACGTAGTAGAAGCCGAGTTCTTCGAAAAGCGTGCCGCCGGTCCAGTACGTGCGTGTGTACTCCTCGGCGCGGGCGGCGCGGCGCTCCCATTGTTTGGGAAGGCGCTGGGCGAGCTGCTTCACCGCTTCGCGCAGATGCAGGTAGGTACCGCTCGATGTGATGCGCGCGAGATAGGTCGACAAGGCGCCGACAGGGGGCGCGATCGACATGTCGTTGTCGTTGAGGATCACGACCAGGCGTTCGTTGCGCGCGCCGGCGTTGTTCATGGCTTCGTAGGCCATGCCCGCGCTCATGGCACCGTCGCCGATCACGCATACGACGTTGTTGTTGCCGCCGTCGAGATCGCGGGCGACCGCCATGCCGAGCCCGGCCGAGATCGATGTCGAGGAATGGGCGGCGCCGAAGGGGTCGTATTCGCTTTCGGCGCGTTTGGTGAAGCCGGAAAGGCCGCCGCCCTGGCGCAGCGTACGAATGCGGTCGCGCCGTCCGGTGAGGATCTTATGCGGATAGGCTTGGTGCCCGACGTCCCAGATCAATCGGTCGCGCGGTGTGTCGAACACGTAGTGCAGCGCCACCGTCAGCTCGACGACGCCGAGGCCGGCGCCCAGATGGCCGCCGGTTACTGCAACCGCTTCGATCGTCTCCTGGCGGAGTTCATCGGCAAGCTGGCCGAGATCCTTTTCGGCCAGCTTTCGCAGCTCCTCAGGGGTGCGGGCCTGGTCGAGAAGCGGGGTTTTGCTCGCAGTATCGGGCATGGCATTTCCAAACTCGGGACAGACAGCTGCGAGTCGCCTCGCACTCGGCTGGAACTTAGCGCACCCCGCAGCCGATGCACGAATATTGTTCTAATGTAGGCCTCCCGGAGGAACGCACGAACGCGCCAATGGTCGCAACAGCTAGATGTGACGCCTCAAGAGGTTGTTCCTGGTCGGACGTGCATCCGATGGTCCTTGGATGCCCACCGGAGCATGGCAGTCAGTACAACTCCAGTGCCATGCTCCGAGGTGACGACAAGTTCGCGGCCGTCGTCCAGGCCGCCTTTCTCGACAGGAGCGCAGCCGTAACCGCTGCAGCGTTACCCGGCTATTCGCGTGGATCGAGCGGCTCGGTGCCGCTGGGCTTGCCATCGCTGCCGAGCGTCAGCTTCTCGACCTTGGCCTCGGCCTGCTTCAGAAGGCGGTCGCAGTGCTCTTTCAGAGCCTCGCCGCGCTCGAAGATATTGATTGATTCCTCGAGCTCGACATCGCCGCGCTCGAGCCGCCCAACGATGGCCTCGAGTTCTTTCAGCGCCCGCTCGAAGCTCATCTCACGGATGTCGGCGTGTCCCTTGTCGGCGCGCGTTTGAGGTTTCGCCGTCTGCATTTCCGTCGTCTCCTGGAATTCCGGTGCGGACCGCCGGCAGGCGGCGGGTTCCACGCTGTTGCCCTATGATCCGGCTTCCATCAGCTCCCTGACGTGGACCGCGGTCGAGCGGGCGAGCCCGGTCAGATCATAGCCGCCTTCGAGCATCGAGACGAGACGTCCGCCAGCCTGGCGGCGGGCAACCTCGGCGATGGCACGGGTCGCCCAGGCAAAATCAGCCTCGACGAGCTCCAGATTGGCCAGCGGATCGTCGCGGTGGGCGTCGAAACCAGCCGAGATCAGCACCAGATCGGGACCGAAGTTCTTCAAGGCCGGCAATATGCGCGATTCCATCGCCTCCCGGAAAGGCTCGCTGCCGTCGCCGGGACGCAGTGGGGCGTTGCAGATGTTGCCGACCCCGGTTTCCCCGAGCGCGCCTGTTCCTGGATAGAGCGGCATCTGGTGCGTCGAGGCAAGAAACAGGTCCTTGTCGTGCCAGAAGATATCCTGGGTGCCGTTACCGTGGTGAACGTCGAAATCGACAACTGCGATCCGTTCGGCGCCATACTTGCGGCGGGCGTACATGCCGGCGATGGCGATGTTGTTGAAGATGCAGAAGCCCATCGCCCGGTCGGCTTCGGCATGGTGGCCGCAGGGCCGCACCTGGCAGAAGACGTTGGCGGGCCCCGAGGCTTTGTCCATCACCGTGTCGACGGCGCGCAACCCGGCGCCCACCGCCCGCAAGGCCGCTTCCCACGTTCCGGGGGAAAGGACGGTGTCGGGATCGAGGCGGACGAGATCACCACCCGGCTCCGGACGCCGCTTCTTGATGGCATCGATGTAGGCTTGCGGGTGCGCGAGCGCGATCTGCTCCTCGACGTCATCGCGCAGGGGGGCTTCCTCGCGCACGAGCGGGTTGAACAACTCGTGCGAGAGCACCTTGTCGATCGCGCGCATGCGGTCCGGGCGCTCCGGGTGGCCGGGGCCGGTGTCGTGCTCGAGGAAGGCGGGATGCGTGATGAGCAGTGTGGTCATCGGAGGCGATCTCGGGAAGCGGCGCGGGGGCGGGGTGAACGGTCAGGCAGTCGCCGGTTTGAAGAACGCGGCGGGCAGCAGGATCTTGTTCTCCTGCTTCAAGAGGGCGCCGAGCTCCTGCGAGCGCTTCACGTAGTCGAGCCACTCGGGATCGGCCCACAGCGCCGCGCGGCGCGCGGTGCGGTCGGCGAGGTCCTTGTAGGCCCACACGTGGACGTAGGTGTTCACGTCGCCGACCTCGGTCGTCGCGTAAAGGAAGGGCTGGCCGAGGTGGCGGGTCTGCGGCTTCAGCCCGAATTCCTCGTACTGGGCAAGATGGGCACGAACCATGCCGGCTTTGACGGTGTAGGTGCGGTGGTCGAAGATCATGGGGCGGCTCCCGGCATCTGATGGTTGTTGCCATTCAACCTAGAGGTAAGTGCGCCGTCAGGGAAGGCGAGCCGAGGGATAGGCTGACCCTCGCTGTGAGATGCCTTCAGGCGACTGCCTCTGCGGCCGCGACCAGAGCTTCCAGAGTTGCGAGTGTCGAGCGGTCCACGCGCCCATCGGGCCGGGCCGGGCGGAAGTGGAGCTGGAACGAGCGCACCACCTTGGTACCTGCGGGATCAAGCGTGTCGCAAGGCGTGATGCCATAGCCGTACCGGGCCAGAAGCGCCGTGGCGCGGGCGATCGTGGCATCACGGTCGCCGGCGCCGAGGCCGTAGTCGTTCTCGTCGAGGGGGGCAGGCGAAATCCAGTGTCCGACGCCCGCCGCATTGAGCCCCGGCCAGTCGAATTTCTCGCCGGGATCGATCTTGCGGCCGGGCGATACGTCCGAATGCGCGAGTACGCGGGGCGCGGGAATGCCGTTGCGCGCGATGATGTCGCGCGAGAGGGCGGCGACGGCGGTCATCTGTGCGGGGCCGAACTCGGGATAGCCGAGATCGTGGCCGGGATTCTGGATCTCGATCCCGACCGAGGCCGAGTTGATGTCGGTCTCGCCGTGCCATGAGCCGACGCCCGCGTGCCAGGCGCGGTCGGCCTCACTGACCATCTGGGTAATACGTCCGTGCTCGTCGACGACGTAGTGGCAGGACACCTTCGAGGCCGGATTGGCGAGCCACGCGATGGCACGCGGCGCACTCATCATGCCGGTGTAGTGGAGGATCAGCATGTCCGGCCGGGTGCGGCCCCGGCGCGGCTCGAAGTTGGGCGACGGGTGAAGCGCGTGCACCAGCGGGGAGCAGGCGCGCTCCATCACAGCCCGCGCTCCTTGCGCAAGGTATCGAAGGCCGCATTGATGGCCGCGAGTTTGCGGGTGGCCGCTTCGACGATTTCGAGGCGCTCGCCCTGGCCGGAGAGCCGATCGGGATGAATTGCCGCGACGAGTTTCCGGTGGCGCGCCTTGATCTCCGCGTCACTTGCCGAGGGGCCGATGCCGAGGATCTCGTAGGGGTTGCCCGCATCGCGCACGAACAGCGCGCGGACATAGCGGAACTCGCTCGGCGAGATGGCGAAAATGTCCGCGACCGCGCGCAGAAAGGTCTCCTCGCGTTCGTGCAGCACCCCGTCGGCTGCCGCGACGACAAACAGGCCCTCGAGCACCTGCAGCAGCACCGCGCGGTCGCCGGTGAGCAGGTCGGCGAGCTGGCGCGCGTAGCTGTCGAAGCCAGCGACGTCCTGTTTGGCGAGATCGAAGACCTGGCGGACGCGATCGGCTTCGTCCGCTGGCACCCGCATGACCTGATTGAACGCGGCGACTTCGTCGCTCGTTACGACGCCATCGGATTTGGCCATCTTGGCGGAGAGCGCGATCAAACCGATCGTGAAGGCGACGGTATTCTGCGGGTCGCGCGTCCGGTCGCCGCCAGCGAGGCCGCGCAAAAAGCCCAGCACCGAGCCGGCCTTGGCCAAGCTCGTCGCGACATTGGGGAATCTCTGCCAGATCGACATTGGACGCGCATCATAAAGGGCGGAGCCCCACCGCAGAAGAGGCAGTTTGCCCCGGCGGGTGCCATCAACGCCTATTTGAACACCTGTGAAGGCCGGCAAAAGGATGCAAGGCGCCGAAACTTGCCATGCGTTGCCGGGTCTTTGGCGCCGGGACGCGGCGCGTGCGCGTGCCGCCTCAAATCAGTGGGCGGTGACAGCCGGCAGATCGACGATGGCGCGCCAGCGGCCGTCGATGCCATGGGCGGCGTGAAGATGAGTGCCGAGGAGCGCGAACAGGGTGCGGGCGACGGCGAGCTGAAGTGCGGCGGGACTCCGGTCGGCGCCGACATCGACGCGGGCGCCTTCGGTGAAGCCGTGCTCGTCACCTTGGCTGAGCGTGACCAGCAATTCGACGTTGCCGCGATCGGGGGCGAGTTCGACGTGGATACTGGCGCCGGGTGTGGCATGAGCGAGCGCGGCTTCGATGGCGCGCGCGATGCCCTGACGGAGCGCGGTGGTTTCAGAGAGGACGGGACGGACGCCCGCCGATTGCCAGCTCAGCTCGATGCGGCGGGACTTGGCGGCGGGAGAGGCTTCGCGCAGAACCTCGCGCACCATGTCCTCGATATCGACCGGCTGGTGGGTCGCGAAGGTCGCGGCGGCGATCGCGCTGGTCAGGGCCAGCATGTCCTCTGTGGCGCGGAGCAGGGCCTGGCCGCCCTCACGGATGTGCGCGGCGCACTCGCGGTAGCGGGCCGTGCCGACCGGCCCGAAGGCGTCGAGGCGGATCGCGTCGGCGTTGCCGACGATGGCGTTGAGAGGTGTGCGCAACTCGTGGTTCATCATCGCGAGGAGCCCGGAGATTTCACGGCCGGTCGCCTCGGGGCTATGCGGGCGGGTGGTCGCGGCCGTGTGGCGGGCGCGGGTCTCGACGGTGTCGCGGGGGCGGGCACCGGTGGAGACCGCTTCGCCGGTGCGCAGCAGCATCATGAAGGCGACGCCGGCGGCGCTCAAGCAGGCGCCGGCCGCGGTGAAGGAGCCGATGGTGTCGCTCATCGCGGTCGATACGGCGACGGCGAGGGTGAGCTGGGTGAGCGCGAGAACCGCATGGAGGGTGCGGTCGGAGGCGATGCGGCGCACAGCGATACGATTGAGATCGATCCGGCGTGGGAGGCTGACTGCTTCCCGGGCGAAGGCCAATACCTCCCGCCGTCCCATCGAAATCGCCCGCGCCATCATCGCCCCCGTCTTGCGCCTGTTGCAGATGAATCCGGGGCCCCACCGCTCCCGAATCACACGAACATTATCGTCGCAAGATTCGCGAGCTGTCGAGTTTAATGTTTTGGTAATACTTGTAGATGGAGGACAGTATTACTCTAGAATTTTGCTGACGATCTCGTGGACATCATTTGAGAGTCCGGGCGTAGATGCAATGTTTTGAAGTGCGCGCAATGCCATGCGCCGCCTTCCTATTTCCAGGTTGCGCCAGCTCCTGAATGCGCCGAGCAGGCGCGCGGCGACCTGAGGATTGATCTTGTCAAGTTCCAGTATCCGCGCGGCGACAAAGTCATATCCCTTGCCGTCGGGCCGGTTGAACTGAAGCGGATTGGAACTCGCGAACGCGCCGATCAGACCGTAGACGCTGTTGGGATTGCGGATCGAGAACAGCGGATGCGTCGTGAGCTGCTTCACGGTGCGCAGCGCGGTCGACAATGGCGCCGCAGCCTGGAATGCGAACCAGTTGCGGATGACGAGGTGATCGTCCTTCCAGCGCGCGTAGAAGCGATCGAGTGCCTCGGTGCGCTCGGACCCGGGCAGGTTGGCGAGGATCGCCAGTGCGCCGGTTTCGTCGGTCGCGTTGCGTGCGTCGCGGAAGTGACGTGCGGCGCGGTCGATGTCGGCGGGTTGACCGCGGGCGGCGAGCAGGCTCAGCGCGGCGATGCGGAGTGCGCGCTCGCCGGCACTCTTGGCGTCGGGCTTGAAGGTGCGGCTGCGTGGGGTCGACTCGTAGATCTCGACGAGCCGCGGGCCAAGCTGCACCCCGATCACCTTGCGCAGCCAGCGCCGCGCGCGGTGGATGAGGGCTGGATCGACGTCGCGGCTGATCACGCGGGCGATGTCGGATTCACTCGGGATGGCCAACACCTGCGCGAGATAGGCGGGCTCCAGCGTGGCATCGTCGAGCAGCGTCGACAGAGCGCCGATGAATCCATCGGGTCGCGCCGGCCGCTGGCCTTTGCGCAGCGCGCGTACTGCCGCGATCATGATCCGCATCGCGTAGTCCTGCGCCGCCTGCCAGCGGTTGAAGGCGTCGGTATCGTGCGTGACGAGGAATTCGAGCTGGCGGTCGGTGGTGCTGATCGTGAGGTTGACCGGCGCCGAGAAGCCGCGCAGCAGCGACGCCACGGGACGCGAGGGGATGTCGCGAAACGTCCATTTTTCCGACCGTTTCGTCATTTCCAGGACGCCGTCGGTGATCTCGCGCCCGTTGGCGAGGACGAGCGGCAGCTCCTGGCCGTTGGCACCGAGCAGGCCGATCTTGATCGGGATCGGCACCGGGCTCTTCTTCGAGGCGCCGGGCGAAGGGCTGTGGATCTGTTCGGCTTCGAGCGTCGCGGTTTTGGCGCGCGGATCATACTTGAGCGCGCAAACGAGTTCCGGCGTGCCGGCCTGATTGTACCAGTTGAGGAATTGCTTCAGGTCGCGGCCGCTGACATCGGCGAAGCATTGGAGGAACTGCTCGACCGTCGCGGCTTCGCCATCGTGGCGCTCGAAATAGAGATCCATGCCTTCGCGGAACTTGTCGCGGTCCAGCATGGTCGCGATCATGCGCACGAGCTCGGCGCCCTTCTCATAGACGGTCGCGGTGTAGAAGTTGTTGATCTCGATGTAGCTCGCAGGCCGCACGGGATGGGCGAGCGGTCCCGCATCCTCGGGGAACTGGCGCGCTTTCAGCGTGCGCACGTCATGAATGCGCTGGACGGTGCGCGAGCGCGTATCGGAGGAGAATTCCTGATCGCGGTAGACGGTCAACCCCTCTTTCAAGCAAAGCTGGAACCAATCGCGGCAGGTGATGCGGTTTCCGGTCCAGTTGTGGAAGTATTCGTGGGCAATAACGCGCTCGATATCCGCATAATTGGCGTCCGTCGCCGTCTCGGGATTGGCGAGGACCAGCCGGTCGTTGAAGATGTTGAGGCCCTTGTTCTCCATCGCGCCCATGTTGAAGTCGGACACGGCGACGATGTTGAAGACATCGAGGTCGTATTCGAGTCCGAAGCGCTCTTCGTCCCAGGTCATCGAGCGCTTGAGCGCATCCATGGCCCAGCCGCAGCGGTCCTCCTTGCCGGGCTCGACGTAGATCGCGAGATCGACCTTGCGGCCCGATCTGGTCTTGAAGGTATCGCGGTGCGCGGAGAGCCGCCCGCCGACGAGCGCGAAGAGGTAAGCGGGCTTGGGGTGCGGATCGTGCCAAACCGCGAAGTGGCGGCCGCCGGCGAGTTTGCCCTTGCTCATAAGGTTGCCGTTGGAGAGCAGCACCGGCACGCTGCGCTCGGCTTCGATGCGCGTCGTGTAGGTGGCGAGCACATCGGGGCGGTCGAGGTAGTAGGTGATCCGGCGGAAGCCTTCGGCCTCGCATTGCGTCGTGTAGATTTCGCGCGACCGGTAGAGGCCGCTCAGCGCCGTATTCCCGTCCGGATTGCAGTATGTCTCGATCTGCAGCGTGAACGGCCTGTCCGGCACGCGCGCGATCGTCAGCGCCTGCGGCGTCGTCTTGTAGTCCGATGTGTCGAGGGGTTTGCCATCGAGCGCAATCGAGGCGAGTTCGAGCAACTCGCCATCGAGCACCAGCGCGGCTTTCGCCGTTTTCGCGGCCGGATTGGGGCGCAGCTTGAGCGTCGAGACGACGCGCGTGCGGGTCGGATGCAACGCAACGTCAAGGTCGACGGTGTCGATCAGGTACGGCGGGGGTGAGTAGTTCTTCAGCAGGATCGGCTTCGGTGTTTCCGGCTTCATCGATGAGTCCATTGGCTGGCGATCCGCGCGCGAGCGCAGGCATGGCCGCCATTGTGCGGCTTCCGGTGCTGCGGGCCAACCGCTTTTCGCGTCGCTGTTGCGCGCCGCGGGCGCCGCGACTACAGACAAATGCAAACCACAAGCACGAGGAAACGCCGATGACTGGACACTATGACCGTTACAAGGCGCTCAAGTTTGCGCGTCCGCGCCCGCGCGTGCTCGAGGTCATCATGTCCAATCCGGGCAAGCTCAACGCGCTCGATGCTGACGGGCATCGTGAGATCGCGGAGGTGTGGCGCGACATCGACCGCGATCCCGAGACGTCGGTCGCAGTGCTGCGCGGCGAAGGTGGCGTGTTCTCGGCAGGCGGCGATCTGTCGATGATCAAGGACATGCACGAGAGCTGGGAGGTGCGCACGCGCGTTTGGCGCGAGGCGAGCGATCTCGTCTACAACGTCATCAACTGCATGAAGCCGGTCGTCGCTGCCATCGAGGGGCCGTGCGTCGGCGCGGGGCTCGCCGCCGCGATGCTGTCGGATGTGACGGTCGCGGGCCGCAGGGCGCGGATCATCGATGGTCATGCGCGCCTCGGCGTTGCGGCAGGCGATCACGCCGCGATCATCTGGCCGCTGCTCGTCGGCATGGCGAAGGCGAAGTACTATCTGATGCTGAACGACACGCTGACCGGCGAGGAAGCCGAGCGTATCGGCCTCGTGTCGCTCGTCGCGGACGATGACAAGGTGGTCGAGACCGCCCTTGGCGTCGCCGAGCGCCTCGTCGCGATGCCGCCGGGCGCCGTGCGCTGGACCAAGCACGCGCTCAACAACTGGCTGCGCATGGCGGGGCCGACGTTCGATGCCTCGCTCGCCATGGAGTTCATGGGCTTCTCCGGCCCCGAGGCGAAGGAAGGCATGACCGCGCTGATGGAGAAGCGGCGGCCGAAGTTCGATCCGAAGGATCCGTTCTGAACGCGCTCAGAACTGATAGCGCCGCAGGCCGCCGTCGACCGGGATGACGGCGCCGGTGATGTAGGAGGCGCGCGGCGAAACGAGGAACGCGACGAGGTTCGCGATGTCCTCGGGCTCGCCGTAGCGGCCGACAGGGATCTCGTTGTCGGCCTGCCACTGGCGGTACTCGGGCGTGTAGTTGCGGCGGATCTGTTCGCTCATGATGCGGCCGGGCGGGATGCAGTTGATCGTGATCCCGTCCTTGCCGATTTCGCGCGAAAGGCCTTTGGCCCAGGCGTGCACGGCGGCCTTCGCCGCGAACGCGCCGTTGACGCCGTCCGGCTCCGACTTGCCGGTGATGTTGACGATGCGGCCCCACTTCCTGGCGATCATCTGATCGAGCAGGCGGTGGGTGAGCTGGCGCTGGCGGTTGAAATTGAGCGTCATCGCCTCGACCCAGAGATCCTCGGTCGCGTCCTTGCCGAACTGGCGGCTGCCGCCCGCGTTGTTGACCAGGATGTCGACCGAACCGAGCCCCGCGAGCGCCTGCGTCGCGATATTTGCAGGCGCGTCCTCGGCCATGAAGTCCTGCTGGATCAGGACGGGGGCCACGCCGCCCGCGCTCGTGATCTCCGCGGCGACTTCTTCGAGCAGGTTGATCCGACGCGCAACGAGCGCGAGGCGCACGCCTTCCGCTGCGAGCGCTTTGGCGATGCCACGGCCGATGCCCATGCTGGCGCCGGTGACGAGTGCGGTCTTGCCGGAAATGCCGAGATCCATGGGGTTTCTCTCGTATCTACTTGAGCACGATCAGCGCATCGGCCGCGACGCAGCCGTCGCCCTTGGCCTTCACGAACACCGGATTGATGTCCATCTCCTTGACGCGGTCGCCGAGTGCGGCGGCCATGCGCGAGACCTCGACCAGCATCCGCGCGAGGGCGTCTTTGTCGGCTGCGGGGCTGCCGCGATAGCCATCGAACAACTTGGCGCCGCGCAGTTCCGCGATCATGTCGTGTGCGGTTTCGAGGTCGAATGGCGCGATCCGGAACGTCACGTCCTTCAAGACCTCCGTCAGCACGCCGCCGAGGCCGAGCGCGACTGTCGGGCCGAAGCCTTCGTCGTTGACGACGCCGATGAGCGCCTCGACGCCGGACGCCATCTCGCTGACCAGCACGCCGTCGATCGACGCGCCGGGCTTGTAGACCTTGCCGTTGGCGATGATCTCTGCCGCAACCGCCGGAAGGTCCGCTGCGGCGACCTTGAGGCGGACACCGCCGGCTTCGGTCTTGTGCGCGATGTCGCGCGAGACGATCTTGACGGCGAATGGCGCCTTGAGCCCGCCGGTCAGTTTGTCGAAGTCTCCGCCGAGCGGCACCAGCACTTCGCGCGTCACGGGTACGCCGAATTGTTGCAGGATCGCCTTGCTCTCGACCTCGGAGAGCGTCGCGGCGCCGCGTGGCAGCGTGAGGCTGGCGGGCAGCGTCGTCTCGGGTGTCACGCGCGGCAGGAGGCGGCGGCGATCTTCGGCGTAGCGCGCGAGTACGGCGGCTGCGTGCGCGAGGCGGATCGGCGATGCCATATGCGGGATGCCGGCGTCATGGAACATCTGCCAGGCTTCCTCGGATTTGTCGCGGCGGCCCGACCAGGCGACGTGCACCGGCTTGTCGGTCTTCGCGGCGGCTGCAACGATCGCTTCGGCCGCGAGCGCGATCGCCTTGCCGCCTGCCGATGCGAGCAGGATGGAAAGCTGATCGATGGCCGGATCCTCGAGGATGATGTCGAGGGCCTTGGTGAAGAGGTCCGGATTGTTGAAGACGCCGGCTGTCGTGTCGGCGGGATTGTCTGCGGCGCCGAAGCTCGGAATGATCGCCTTCAAGGCATCGACGGAGCGCTGGGAAAAGCTCGGCAGGGCGAGGCCGTCTTTGACGGCGCGGTCGGCGAAGACGATACCGGAACCGCCCGAGATCGAGAGGACGCCGATGTTGCGTCCCTTGGGCAGGCGCCCCTGCAGCGCGAGTTTGGCGACGTCGACGATCTCCTCGACGTCCTGCACTTCGATGAGGCCGGACTGGCGGAAGGCCGCGCGATAGAGATCGTAGTTGCCGGTCATGTTGGCGGTGTGTGAGGCGGCGGCTTTGGTACCGCTCTCGGTCTGCGCGCCTTTCCAGATGAAGACGGGCTTGCCGGTCTCCAGCGACTTGCGGCCGAGGTCGAGGAGGCTGCGCGCGTTCGGCGTGCCTTCCATGTAGGCGAAGGCCACCTTCGTGCCGGGATCGTCGAGAAACTCACCGAGCAACTCCGGCATCGTGATGTCGGTCTCGTTGCCGGTGGAGACGACATGGCGGAAGCCCAATCCCTGCGCCTCGGCCATGTTGACGACGGCGTAACCGAAGCCGCCCGACTGGAAGGCGCACGATACAGGGCCTTCGCGGAGCTGCGTCTCCTGGCTGACGCTGCCGAACACGCACCACATGCGCGACGGCACGGACAGCGCGCCCTGGCAGTTGGGCCCGATCACGCGGACATTGCTTTCACGCGCGGCCTGCAGCAGGTCGTCCTCGAGCTGGCGGCCTTCGGCGCCGCCTTCGCGGAACCCAGCCGTGAGCACGATTGCGAAGGGAATGCCCGCCTTGCCGCAATCGCGGATGGCATCCGCGACGCCTTTCGCGGGCACGGCGATCAGGGCGACATCGACGGGCGAGCCGATGGCCGCGGCGCTCGGATAGCACTTGAGGCCATGCAACTCGGTGTACTTGGGATTGACGAGATGGATCGGGCGCGGGAAGCCCGCACCTCTGAGGGCAACAATAGGTTGACCGCTGATCCGAGAGAGATCGCTCGAGGCGCCGATGATGGCGATGGCATTGGGGTCGAATAGGCGATCGAATGACATCATTGCGCAGGCGTTCCTCGATTGACGCGATTTATGGTTTGCGAGGTCGCTCGCGGTGGTCGCGATCCACAACGCGAGCGGTTCGTGCGGCGGCCCCGTCGAGCCGCCGCGATTGCCGCGTTAGTCGTCTAGCCGCGGAGCTTGCCTTCCGGCGTCGACAGCGGCAGGCCGAGCATGACGCGGCGCTTCAGCCAGGGCGAGGGGCGGTAGCGGGGATCGCGGTAGAACTCGAACAACCGCTCCAGAATGAACAGCACGCGATGCGGGCCGATCCGGTCGCCCCACTCGATGGGACCGAAGGGATAGCCGAGGCCGAGCTTGGCGCCCTTGTCGATGTCGCCGGGCTCGCCGATACCGCGCTGGGCGATGTTGCAGCCGACGTTGACGAGGGCCGCCACGGCGCGCTGCGCGACGAAGCCCGGGCTGTCGTTGATCACGATGGCCGCCTGGCCGTCGTGACCGAGCAGGCCGTGCGCCTGATCGCGGAATTTCGGATCCGTCGCCGGCGTTACCATCACCGTGCGCGGGCCCTTGAGGCCGAACAGCACGTCAACGGCGACCGTGCGTGCGCGATCGAGATTCAGCTCGGCGACAGCGGTCGTTACGTCGTAGCCGACCGGCGTGATGATGATCAGCGCGTCGTTGCTCGGGCTGTCGCCGGTTTCGATCTCGACGCCCGTGCTCTTGAGGTATTCGACGAATGGCGCCTGGATGTCCTGGTTGTGCTCGCTCGTGCGCAGCCACACGGACTTCGGCCGTGCTGATGGCGTCGGCGTACCTTCCGGCTCGATCTTCTTGCCGCTCTCATAATTGTACCAGCCCTGGCCGGTCTTCTGGCCAAGCAGGCCGCCGGCCGCGCGCAACGCCATCAGCGGCGAGGGCACGTAGGCGGGCTCCTGGTAGAACTGATTGTAGATCGACTCCATCGCGGCCGAACCGATGTCGATGCCGACCAGATCGGACAGCGTGTAGGGCCCCATGCGGAAGCCCGCCGCGCCGGTCAGGATGCGATCGATCTCGTAGTGTGTCGCGATGTTCTCGATCAGGATCCGCTGCGCTTCGGGGCCGAGGCCGCGGCCGATGTGATTGACGAGGAAGCCTGGGCTGTCGACGCAGAGCACGGGCTCGCGCGTCATGCGGCGGCCGATCGTCATCAGCGCGTCGGTGACCCACTGCTCGGTCTTGAGCCCCGGAATGACCTCGACGAGGCGCATCAGCGGAACGGGATTGAAAAAGTGCAGGCCACCGATGCGGCCGGCGTGTTTCGACTTGGACGCGATCGCGGTCACGGGAAGCGACGAGGTGTTGCTCGCGATAATGGTCTCTGGGCCGCAGATCTCGTCGAGCCGGGCGAACATTTCCTGCTTGATGTCGAGCCGCTCGAAGATCGCCTCGACGACGCAATGGGCCTTCGACATGTCCTTGAGGTCGCTCGAGACCGTGATGCGGCCGAGCGTCGCCTCCATGTCGTCGGCCGACAGGCGGCCTTTCTCGACCTGTGAGGTGAGCAGCTTGGTGATGAAATCCTTGGCGGCCTGCGCGGCGCCCGGCTTCTCGTCATAGGCAATGACGTTCATGCCGCCCTGGGCCGAGACCTGCACGATGCCGCGCCCCATAGTTCCCGTGCCGACGACGCCGATGATCATGTCTTTGCGGTTGGGATCGAATGCCATGTCTTCCTTCTCCGGTGGTGCGGGCTAGTCGTTGTGAGGGATCTGCGGTCGTCGAGCGGTGTTGCCGCCATAGGCGAGCGCGTACCCGGCGAGCGGCGGCATCTCGGCCGAGCGCCGTCGGGCGCCACGCTCATGGTGGGGAGCTCTTCGTGCGTTTCCTCGTTTCTTTTCTGAGCGCACCCTAAGGGCCACGTGACCGATCGACAATAGCTCAGCGGCGGGCGGATCCAGGCCCAAGTGCAACGCAAGCCTGCGAAAACTCGAGGCTTGGGCATGAAATCAAGGGCCATGGCTGGCCACCCGGACATCGATTGGATAAATTCCGAGCCAGATTGCCATTGAGAGATAGTGAGGGTGGTCATGAAGCCAGCGGTCTGGTGCGCACTCGCGCTCGGTTTGGCCTGCGCCACGGCTCCGACCTCGGTGGGTGCACAGTTCATCATCGACCACGAGACGTCGGGCAAGCGGTTGCGCGGGCTGCATGGTTCGCCTGCGCCTATCAAACGCAGCTTCGAGTCGGATCGCGAAGCTGCGGCGACCTTCCGTGAGATCCTCGCGGCGACCGGCATTCCAGGTGTCGCAGATCGCATCCAGGTGCGCGCCAGTGCCGAGACCGCAAACGCCGAAGCCCAGATCGGCGAGGACGGCCAGCGGTATATTTTCTACAACTCGACGTTCATGCGCGAACTCGGCGCACGCACGCAGCAGTACTGGTCGCTCGTATTCGTGATCGCGCACGAGGTCGGCCACCATATCGCGGGGCACCTCGATTTCGCGGGGCAGAACCACCGTGTCGAGCTCGAGGCGGACCGCTACGCCGGTTTCATTCTCGGCCGCATGGGGGCCTCCCACGAGGAGGCGATGTCGGCTGTCGGCGCGATCGGCAGCGGTACGGCCTCTACAACGCATCCGCCACGTGACCAGCGGATACAGATCGCCTCGCTCGGCTGGAATGACGGTGCCGGCGGTGCGCCGCGGCGGACAGCCGGCGCTCCGCCGCCTCCCGCGCAACCCGCGCCGGTCGTGGCGCCGCCGGCCACGGCAGCGCCGAGCAGCGCCACGC
>CAZKZT010000047.1:2070-15039 GCA_964557265.1 uncultured Hyphomicrobium sp. | reverse complement strand
TTCTGACGGAACTGGCCGAGACTGGCGGGATGCTGGTGGCGACCCACCTTCCGTTTCCGTCCGTGGGACGAGTGGCTGTCGACGGCAATGCCTTTCGTTGGGTGCCTGTCTTCTGGGACTACTGACCCTCGTCGACCTGGCGAGATGAAACGGAAATACGAGCGCCGAGACGCAACAGCGTCCCGGCGCCTTTCGTCGTCCTCAGGCCGACACGACACGATGGCCCGGTCAATGAGAGGCGCTATCAGATCGCTGGGAGATCCTGCTCTTGCGAGATGCCTAACAAGATCCGATTTCATGAGAATGCCAGCCATTCTCCCTCCATTGCCGCGGGCGATCATCAAGCCGATGCCGTGACGGCAGAGCGCGCGCCGCGGTCTGAAGAGTGGCGTGGAGCGCGATCATTTCGAGGCGAGGCAAAGTAGTATCGCGCAGGCGGCCGACACGGCATCTCTCCTCGTGTGTTCCAATGCGCAAAACGCGAATGCTTCACCTGCAATGCCGGGCCTATCGTGCGTGTAGTCCGTGGAGGCACTCTGTTGGTCTAGGATGACGTATCGATCGCCTCATGGCGTCTCGAGCCCCGGTCGGGCGGAGCCTGCGTCGCTTTCTCGTCACGGGCATGGGTAGGTAACGCCTCCCATGCGCGGATCAGTTCGCCGACGGACAGTGCTTTCATCTTCCGCATGACATTACTACGATGAAGTTTCACTGTTATCTCGCTGATACCGAGAGTGAAGGCGATCTGCTTGTTCAGCTGTCCGAGCGCGACCTCGCGGAAGACCTGTCGTTCTCGTGGCGTGAGGGTTTCGAGGCGCTCGACGTGCTGCTTTACGATGCGAGTTGTCGCACGAAGCGCAATATCCCGAGCGATGCCGATCGAGACCGCATCGAGTAGGGTCTGATCTCGCACCGGCTTCGTCAGGAAGTCGACCGCTCCCGCCTTCATGGCGTGAACCGTCATCGGAATATCGCCATGTCCGGTCAGGAATATGATGGGTTTGGGGTTCCCGTTGTTCGCAAGTTGCTGTTGGAGTTCGAGGCCGCTCGATCCAGGCAGGCGTACGTCAAGAACCAGGCAACCCGGGCGATCGGGAAGCGCCGCGTCGAGGAGTTCGCGCGTCGATGCGAAGCACATGCAATCCATCCCGATCGACAGCATCAGCTCCTGAAGGGCATCGCGAATCGCGGCGTCGTCGTCGACGATCATGACCAGTGGTCTATCCGTCCCTCCATCTGCCGCATCCGAGTGCACTCGGCGATGTGATCGGGCTCCACCAGCTAGCTCATTTGACATTACGCACCTCCGTCTCCGCCAAGAATGGCCTGGTTGATGGCGGCCAATAGGACCTGGCCGTCAAAAGGTTTGCGGAAAAACCTGTTGCCTTGGGCGATCGCGCGTTTCTGGTCTGCGATCTCATGACGGCCGGTAACGAGAATGACCGGCAACGCGGGGCGGGCCTGCCGCGCAAGCTGTTCCAGCTCAAATCCATCAGTGACAGGCATACCGATGTCGGTAATCAGGCAATCGATGTCGAACAGAGAGCCGCTATCGAGCAGCGCCCCTGCTGATCCGAACGTGCGAACTTCGTATCCTGCGGACTCCAGCAGATCCTCAAGAGACTCCAAGAGTCTTGCGTCATCATCGACGACCGCGATCGTATGCTTCTTGTTGTTCACGCTCAGTGGTCTCCGCGGCGCGAATGTGTGATGGGAATCTGCAGTCGCTCCGCCATCCGTACAAGGTCCGCGAGAGATGGGGCCGCCATCTTCTGCATGACATTTCTGCGATGAATTTGAAGCGTGACTTCGCTGATGCCGAGCTCTGCCGCGGCTTGCTTGTTGAGCAGTCCACTCACCACCAGCGGCAATACTTCCTTCTCCCGCGATGTCAGGGTCTCGTAACGTGCCTGAAGGGCGGACGCGTCGGCGCGACTGAGCCGGGCCTGCCGGTCCTGCTCAATCCCGCTTATGACAGCGCTCATCAGATCATCATCGCGAAACGGCTTGGTGAGGAAGTCCACCGCGCCGTGCTTGATCGCGCGCACCGATGACGGGATGTCGCCGTGTCCGGTAATGAAGACGATCGGCGGATGGACGCCGCCGGCGATCTGGCGCTGCAGGTCGAGGCCATTGATGTCCGGAAGCTCCACATCGAGGATGAGGCTCGCGGGGACGTCCGGCTTATCAGCCTGTACGTATTCGCCGGCGGAGCCATAGGCCATTGCGCGCATTCCATGCGACTCGATAAGCTCGCAAAGTGCCTCTCGAATCCGCTCGTCATCGTCGACGATAAAGACGATGTGGTCTTCCATCGTCATGGCGCTTTCACTTCAACTGGAAGCGTGAATATGAAGATCGCGCCGTGCGGCTCATTCTTCTCCACCCACAAACGGCCGCCATGAGATTCGACAATCGATCGGCAGATCGCGAGCCCCATGCCCATTCCATTGTCCTTTGTCGTGAAGAATGGATCAAAGATCCGATCCGGATGTTGGACCCCGGATCCGCGATCGCTGATTGCGACTTGTATTGCATCGCGATCGCGATGGGCCCGTATCTCGATGATTTTGTCGCCTGCAATGGCATCCATTGCATCCATGCCATTGCGCATGAGATTGATGAGAACCTGCTGAATCTGGATTCGGTCGAAGGCGACGGCGGGAAGATCTCGTTCGACATCGACGATCGTATGAATGCGACGTCGGGCAGAGTCTTCGGTGAGGAGATTCCGGGCTTCGGCAATCACGCTTTCAAGAGAAGTAAAGTTCCTCAGTTCTACAGATTGCTGGAATAAGGCCCGAATCCGACTGACGACGTCGGCCGCCGAATTGGCATCCCGTATGATGCGCTCGACGGTAATCTGCGCGCGATCGAGGTTGGGCGGGTCGCTTCTGAGCCAGCGCTGACAGGCGTACGAGTTGGCGACAACAGCAGCTAGCGGTTGATTGACCTCATGAGCAATGGACGCCGACAGCTCAGCGAGGCTCGCTTCCTGGCTTGCCCGCGCAAGACGCTCTTGAGCCAGTCGCAGTTCTTCCTGCGCCCGAACCTGATCTTCGATGTCGAGGCAGATGACATTCCATTGCACAATCGCCCCGTCGTCGTTGCGCATCGCGGCGGCGCGGGTCTCGACCCAGCGATATTCGCCATCGTAGCGACGCAGGCGATGTTTGTGCGCATACGGGTCGCCAGTAGTCAGAGACAAGGCGTACCTTTCCTTGACGATGGCCAAATCGTCAGGATGTACACCGGCGTCCAGCGTGCCGCTCAGTCGCGAAACGCCGGGCTGGTCTAGATCTTCAAGGTTGTACCCGAGGAACTCGCGGAGCTGTCTGCTGCGATATATCGGTTCGCCATCCGGTGCGGCGCAATCGATCATGGCTGGCAAAGTTTCCACAAGCCGCCGGAGCGCACTTTCGCTCTCGCGCAGAGCTTCTTCGGCGCGCACGTGATCATCAATGTCGTGGGCGAGACCGTACCACTGGAGGATACGCCCGTCCTCATCGCGTAGTGGCTCTGCACGCCCCTCAACCCAGCGATAGGTGCCGTCTGCGCGGCGCAATCGATACTTCCGCCCGAATCGCTCGCCGGTTGCGAAGCTATGGTGGAGCGCTGTCCGCACGCCGGTCGCGTCATCTGGGTGGACGGCGGAATCGATGATGGCAGCCAGCCGAGTCATGCCCGGTTTATCCGCATTGGCGACATCGACGCCGAAGTAGTCGATCAGGCGCTTGTTGTAGAAGTTCGGCTCTCCCTCCGGTGTGAGGCGCCACAGATAGCTTGGGACCATGTCGACGAGATGTGAGAGCTCCCGCTCGCGCTCCCGGAGCGCCTCTTGCGCACGAACGCGCTGAGTCAGATCGATCATACTCACGAGACTGATGGGGAGACCTTCGACCAGCGGCGGCCGTGCGACGGTGTACAAGACATCGATGATGCGACCATCGAGCGTAGTCAGTCTCGTCGTTTCCTGGAAAGACTCCTCACCACGCCACCGGCTCTCCATAGAGCGCCGCAAGGTATCAATGCTTTCCCGCCACATCCAATGTGTAGGCGCGCCCAGGAGCTCATCACGGTGGCGCGCGCCGAACATCTCGATCGCGTGATCATTCACCTCGTCGATGACGAGCGCGCTCAGGGCCTCCGAAAGAAACTCCGGATGCTCGTCCAAATACGCCCCGAGATCCTCGACGCCGTCAGCACGCAGTTTCTGAAACATCGCCGAGTAAGGCCGCCCATCCAGCTGCCACAAGCCGACAGGAGTGTGATGGAACAGGTGGCGAGAGCGCTGTTCACTCCGGCGCAGACCGTCCTGTGTACGCATTTCGTCGTCAATGTCGTGGCAGAGGCCGTACCAGTGCAGGATGCGACCGTCCTCATCTCTCATCGGTTCAGCGCGGCTGGACATCCAGCGGTATGTGCCGTCAACGCGACGCAATCTGTACCGCATGGAGAAGCTTTCGCCCGTCGAGAGGCAACGCCGCAAGGCGGCGCGGAATTCTGGGACATCGTCAGGATGGACCTGCTCCAAGACACCTTCGAGGCGGCTACGCCCCGGCTTCTCCATGTCTTCGACGCGCAAGCCAAGGTAGTCCGCCATACGCCTGTTGAAGAAGGTAGGCTCGCCATCAGGCGCGAGGCGCCAGACGTGGCTTGGGACCATGTCGACGAGTTGCGAGAGTTCGCGCTCCCTTTCCCGAAGTGACTGCTGCGCCAGTACCTCATCGTGTATGTCAGAGTAGACGCCATACCATTGGACAATATTGCCGTTGTCATCGCGGAGGGCTTCCGCGCGCCCGTCCGTCCATCGATGACCGCCCTCTGTTCCTCGCCTCTGGCGATATTTTTGGATGAAAGGCTCACCGGTCGCGAGAGATCGGTTCAGGGCGAGTTCAACTGCGGCCCTGTCGTCCGCATGAATGCTCGTGAGATCCAGATGGCCTTCCGGCGTCGTCAGATCTTTCACCGACATGCGGATATGATCGGCAACGCGCTTGTTCAGGTAGGATGGGGCGCCGTCGGGCGTCAGGCACCAGATATAGGCGGGAATCGCATCGACCATGAGTTGGAGTTGCCGCTCGCGTTCGCGCAGCGCCTCCTGCGCCCTGATTTCATCGTCGATGTCAAAGCACACGCCGTACCATTGAACGATCCGGCCATCGCGGCCGCGATGCGGCTCGGCACGAACATCCGTCCATCGGTACGCGCCGTCCGCGCGCCGCTGCCGATACCGGAGCGTGAATGGCTTGCCGGCAGCGAAGCAGGCCGACAAATGCTTGAGGCCATCGGCCTGATCATCCGGATGAATAAGTTTGGCGACGGCACCATCTAGGCGTGCGCGATCGGGCAAGTCGAAATCTTCAACCGTCAAGCCAGCGTACCTCATTCCCGGCTTGCTTATGTATGAAGGCTGCCCCTCAGGCGTTGTACCCCAGATGAAGGCCGGCACGTTGTCAATGAACTGCTGGTGAAGTCTGCTTTCACCGTCCAGTAATCCGGCGGGTGCCGTGACGAGGCCACCGATGTCGGCGTGAGTGAATGCCGATACGCTGGTAGAGATAAGCGTGCCAATACAGAGGCTGGTGGCGAAGAACGCCGCCCACGAAACGGCAGTGTCCCGCCCGACGCCGATATCGGCCGATGCCATCACCTGGGAACCGAGCAGGCCGATCGCCAGGATCGAGTAGAGAGCCTGGGCCGCGCGGCCGCGAGCCGACAGGAAGAGAGCGGAGACTACGGCCAGTAAGCCGATTGGCTCTTTCGCCAGCAAGGTCAGGGCAACGCCGCTACCTGCAATGGCCGTCGGCGATATATAGCGCTCCAGCGGGAAGTCCGAATTGATCACCGGTCGCTCCTGGCGGATTCGACGACGCGCGAGCATCTTGGATCTTCGGAGATGCCAGCGCCTCGAGTGGGATCTTAGGGACGACTCTACCAGAGCAATGATCAGCGGCGCCTAATGGAAATATATGAGGGCATGGAGGAGGGGAATCCCGTAGCGTGGGGCCGTGCTCGGGCCCGCTTGATCCGTCTTAGTGCTGCCGATTGGCCCGCAGAGGCAGCCGCACCGTGACTGTCGTGCCCGCACCCAGTGTGCTCTCGATAGCGATAGTGCCACCAGCTTCCTGCGCGAACCGGCGGACCATGGTCAATCCGAGGCCGGTCCCACGCGCATTGGCCTTGGTTGTGAAGAATGGATCGAATGCGCGTGTCAAAGTCTCTCGTGTCATGCCGAGCCCTGTGTCGGCGACGTGAAAGGCCAGACCGACTACAGATCCGCCGTCTCTACAGGTAACCGCACTGATTGAAAGGACGCCGCCGTTCGGCATTGCATCACGGGCATTGAGAGCCAGGTTGAGAAGCGCGTTCTCGAGGTGCGATCGGTTGCAAACTATGTGCGGAATGTCGGTGGCGACGTGAATGCTGATCCGCACACCGCCGCTGGCGCTCCAGCGGAGAAGGCGCTCCATGCCCGACAGGCACAGCGCAACATCAATCTGCTCGACCTCAGCGTTAGCCTCCCGCGCGAAAGTGAGGATCTGGGTGATCAACCCGCTGGCGCGCTCAACCGACGAGAGCGCGCGACCGATCGTCGGTTGAAGCGCTTTCGTGGTCTTGATTGCGGGATGTTGATCCAAGACATCAACCGTGCTCGACAAGATCTGGATGATGTTGCCGAGATCATGCACGATACCGGCGGTCATCAGTCCGAGCGCCTCCAGCCGGAGCGAGGCACGTCCGGCGCGCAATGGATCAGCGGTTTGATGACGGCTCTGGAGCGGCTCGATATCGGAAGGTGATGGCTGCATCGTCGGCACTCCGTCTGTCATAGCAATGGTGCCGCTACCGGGCCATCGGACGCCAAGCAGCCGCGGTTTGGACACTACGAACTGTGCGTCCATGCCGTCGATCAGATGTAAGTGCAGGCCGACCCATACCGGAGTTGCGGTCCTGACGGCGTGCCTGCGGGTAGCGATCATGGAACGGACGTCCTGGCGATCGCGCCGCCGTCGCATTGCGCAACGCTCGAGCTGACCGCCCGACCTAACCCAAGGTTCAGGTCGACCAACGGATCGGTGAAGGGAGCCCGGCTGTCCGGACGATTCCCGCAGAGCAGATCAGACCGTAGTGGTCGATTGTGAGCTCTCCTGAGCGTTCGCGCGCCGGTGGCGCGGTTGGAAACAGGCATCGACGAAAGGTGAAATCATGAAGATCGTTGTCATCGGTGGGACCGGCCTGATCGGGTCGAAGGTGGTAGGCAACCTCAAGCAGCAAGGTCACGAGGTGATTGCGGCGGCGCCGAACACGGGCGTCAATACGATCACCGGAGAGGGCCTGAATGAGGCGCTTGCGGGTGCACAAGTGGTGGTCGATGTGGCCAACTCGCCATCGTTCGAGGACAAGATCGCTATGGATTTTTTCCAGACAGCAGGAAAAAATCTGACGGCGGCCGAGGTCGGCGCTGGTGTGCAACACCACGTCGCGCTCTCAGTGGTGGGGACAGATCGACTTCAGGATAGCGGTTATTTCCGCGCCAAATTGGTTCAAGAGACGAACGTCAAGAACTCGCCGATCCCTTACTCAATAGTTCGAGCCACTCAGTTCTTCGAATTCATTCGCGCGATCGCGCAAGAGGGCACAAGGGAGGACGTTGTACGTGTGCCGCATACCGTCTTCCAGCCTATCGCGGCTCAGGACGTCGCCGCCGCGGTCGCAGATGCAGCGTTGGCAGCTCCGACGAATGGCACCGAGGAGGTCGCCGGGCCGGATGCGCTCTATATGGATGAGGCTGTCGCCAAGGTCCTCCGGTTCGATAACGATCGACGGAAGGTGATCGCCGATCCGGCGGCGCTCTACTTCGGATTGAAGATCACGGACAAATCGCTCGTGCCCGGATCCCACCCGCGGTTCGGTTCGACAAATTTGGACTGGTGGCTAAGCCATGTCCCGGTGCCGGCCAAGCGGTAGCGCCTCGCAACATACATCAGCAACTCTGGCGCCCCGGGTTCTGTAGGATCCGGTGTGCACTGCAATCTCGTGAGATCGATCATGCTGCAACGTCTCGCTATTGGTACGGCCATCGTGACAGGATTGGCGGCGCTGGCAAACGGCATCTTCATGCTTGTGTCGCCGGATAATTGGTACTTCGCGGTGCCAGGCGTCACGACCACAGGTCCGTACAACCAGCACTTCATCCGCGATATCGGATTGGTGTTCGTGTTCATCGGTGCTGCATTTCTCGTCGGTGTGAAGCGTCCGCAGTACCGGATCGTGCTTTGGGGCGCTTCTACCGTTTGGCTCGGGGCACACGCTCTCTTCCACTACTGGGAAGTAGCTGTCGGCATCTGCGCGCCGTCGGTGCTCCTGCGTGATTTTCCCGCAGTCACGCTGCCTGCACTCATTGGAGCAAGCCTCACTCTATGGGCGATGCGTAACGGTCGTATCGCCCGGCCTGCCGGATGCACTGGATGCGTGCCTCAGAATTCCCTGGCGGTTGAGGCGGAGCGATCGCAAAGCGCAGTCGCGCGCCATCGACGATCTCAAGTCATGAGCGATCCTCCTACACTTCAGCATGGGTCTAGGAATCCTTCCGTTCACTAGGCCTGAGCGTGAGCACCGCCCATTCTCGGGCGTACTGACCTCAAACATCGCGGAGCAATCAAATGCGTAGTCTCATCGGAATGATTTCGCTCAGCCTGATTGGCATTCTTCAGACCAATCCTGCGAGCGCTCAAATGCCCAACCAAATGGACAAGCCGACGATCGTGCTCGTGCACGGTGCGTTTGCAGGGTCATCGAGTTGGAATGGCGTCATTGCTGAGTTGAACAAGCTTGGTTTTCACTCGATCGCAGCTGCCAATCCGTTGCGGAGCGTGGCAGGTGATGCGGCGTCCGTGTCGGCGGTCGTGCGTTCCATTCGAGGCCCGGTCGTCTTGGTCGGTCATTCCTATGGCGGCCCGGTCATTACCGAAGCCGCAAATCAGAGCCCGAATGTCAAAGCGCTGGTCTATGTGGCGGGATTCGCGCCGGACACTGGCGAGTCGAGCTTGGATCTTTCCGCCAAATTTCCGGGAAGCACGCTCGGTGATGCGATCACGGCCGTAGATATCGCAGGTGGAGGCCAGGACCTCTACATCAGATCCGAGAGATTCCGGGCCCAGTTCGCAGCCGATGTACCGGCGGCAGAGGCGGCGCTCATGGCCGCGACGCAGCGCCCGGTAACTCAGGCCGCGCTCGCAGAAGCTTCCGGTGTCGCCGCGTGGAAGTCGTTACCGTCGTACATGATCTACGGTTCGGCCGACCTCAACATTCCGCCGGCAGTCATGGATTTCATGGCGGAGCGCGCGCGTGCACTCAAGACTGTCGTTATCGAGGGCGCGTCCCATGCGTTGATGGTGTCTCATCCGCGTGAGGTCACGTCGTTGATCCAGGATGCAGCGGTGAGACCATAGGAGGCGATGATCAATTCACTTAGATGCGCGGGCCAGTCGGTGGCTTCTGGCGGGATTGGCTCGCGCATCGGCCTCCTTCAGCCTCTCTATGAGTGCCGCAGATGTCCGTTTCACTAATACACTTGCGAGGTCGTGTGCCAGTTCTCGACAAGAAAGGGGGCATTGGCGCTGCACTATGCGTGACCGCCGTAATGGTCCTGGTGGGTGGATGGGCGTATGCGCGGTCGGGCGATTCGGCCCATACGGACAACGCCTATGTCCGCGCAGACGTCACATCCCTGGCGCCCAAGGTCACGGGCTATGTCACCGAAGTGCTGGTCGATGACAACCAAGCGGTTCGGGCCGGCGATGTTCTGTTTCGCATTGACGATGCTGACTATCGAGCGAGGCTAGCTCAGGCGGTGGCCAATGTCGACGCAGCCAAAGCCCAATTGCGCAACGTAGAAGCCGAAACACAACTCCAGCACGCCTTGATTCGCCACGCCGAAGCACAGCGCATGGCGGCTGTCGCCGAACTCAACCTTGCGACCAGGGCAAGCGACCGCCGCCGTGAGCTGGTCCGCACGAACGCAGTTAGTCAAGCGCAGGTGGATGAAAGCGACGCCGCGCGATCACGTGCGGACGCCGGATTGTCAGCCGCGGGCGCTACTGTTGAAGCTCAACGAGAGCGGCTATCCGTGCTTGCAGCCCAACGCGAAGCGGCAATTGCCGCGCTCGCGCAGGCCCGGGCGGCTCGCGACCTTACTCAGATTGATCTGGCCAATACCGCGGTGCGGGCCCCCGTAAGCGGGATCGTCGGAAATCGGCAGGTTCGGGTCGGGCGGCTTGTCGCGCAAGGCGTGTCGTTGCTCGATATCGTTCCGATCGACGCTCTGTGGGTGGTCGCAAACTTCAAGGAGACACAGCTTGAGCGTATGCGGGCCGGCCAGCGCGTCCGCATCATGATTGATGCCAACCCGAGTGAAGTTCTGTCAGGCGTCGTGGATAGCTTTGCGCCCGGCAGCGGGTCAGCCTTCAGTCTTCTGCCCGCTGACAACGCGACCGGAAATTTTGTCCGCGTCGTTCAGCGCGTTCCCGTCAAGATCCGGTTCACTGGCAAGCCATCGCTCGCGCGCCTCGTTCCTGGCTTGTCGGCACGGATCGAGGTCGAACTGGGAAGCGGCTCGTGACGGGGCTCGTCCTGACGTCGAGGCGTGGGGCGTGGGTCTCCGATGCACTCTTTCTCGCTGGCATTGTTCTGGCCGTGTTGACGGAAGCGATCGCGAGCACGACCCTTTCGCTCAGTCGTGGCGATGTTATCGGAGACACCTATGCAACTCTGGATGAGTTCGCATGGTTGGACATAAGCTACACCACGCTGAAGCTGGTCGGATTCGTCACTGCGCCTTGGTTGATGACCCGGCTGAACCCTCACAGCATTCTGATCGCGTCAGTTGCGGGCATGGGGTTGGCCAGCGGCGTCGCGACCATCACGGCATCGCTTCAGTTGCTCATTGCCTTGCGTGTCGCCCAGGGCCTCGCCGGCGGATGTTTGCTCGTCGCTGGTCAAGCCATCATCTTTCTGAACTATCCGCTCGATCGCCAGCCGTTCCTCCAAGCGCTGTTTGCGACCGGCGCCGTTGTCGCGCCGGCTACAATCGCGCCGGCGCTTGAGGGATGGTTGCTCGACAGCCAGTCATGGGCGTGGATCTTCTTCAGTGTCGTGCCCATCGCGCTGTTGTCAGCAGGATGCCTCGTTCTTGCCAGCGCCCCGACTGCTCTTGTGCTTCCAAGTCGCCCGTTCGACTGGATCGGCTTTCTGTTCATCTCGGTCTCGCTGTTCTGCTTCACCTATGTCTTCAGCCAGGGCAGTCGATGGGACTGGTTCGAAGAACCCCGAATCCTCTGGCTGGCGACTTTCGGCACTGCAAGCCTGCTTGCTTTTCTGGCTCGTCAGCTGATGGCCAAAGGCCGCGGTCTTCTGGACCTGTCTGCATTTCAGTCAAACGACTTCGTCTTCTCTTTCATCGTCAGCTTCGTCGCTGGTGCGGCCTTGTTCGGAAGCGGTTTCCTCATTCCGCTGTTTGCAGTTTCGCTGCTGGCTTTCACGCCGACTGCTGCGGGGCTCCTGCTGCTTCCAAGCGGCGCGTTGTTCATCGTTGCGCTTCTCGTGGCCGCATGTCTCATTCAGGTGCGCCACGTGCCCCCGTTTGCCATGGCGCCGATCGGCATTCTATCGATCATGTACGCGATGTGGATGCTGTCCGGATCAACGACCGAAAGTGGCGCTCAGGACATGGCGGGGCCCGTCCTTGTGCGTGGGCTTGGTCTCGGATTTCTTTTCCTCTCAATAACGCTGGTCGCCTTCGGCAAGCTCACCCCGGCGAACCTCAGCTCGGGCATCGGCCTTTTCAACACCGGGCGTCAACTCGGGGGGCTCATGGGCGTTGCTGGTCTTCAGAGCCTGATCGATCATCATATTGCCGGCAATCTTTCAGTGCTGGGCGCGAGTCTGACGGCGGGGACGCCGGCCGTCAGCGAACGATTGGCGCGGACCAGCGCGATGCTCGCTACCCGCGGCATGGACGCGGCGGAGGCCAACCGAGCGGCAACGAGCCTGCTCGTGCGCACGGTGACCGGTCAATCGACCGTGATTGCGTTCGATACGGCCTTCAATGCCGTGGCCCTTCTGTTCGTTTTCGCTGCACCCGTGATGGTGGCGATCAAGATCGTCCTCGGCCGAACGCGGAAAGCGTGAGAAGCGAGCGCGCCGAGACAGCGACGACCGTTTGCTCCTGCGATCTCGACGCGCAGGCCTCCTAGCCCTCGGTATCAAACGACATATGCCACCGCTCGATATCCGCGGAAATCGCGGAGATGCATTCTCATATCTGTCGACCAGGTCGGTCGTCGGGCCGGAATCTGGCTCAAGACGCACTTAGCAAAGTCGAGGAATCGACGTGATGAACGAGCACGAAATTTTCCCAGCGGCCTTATCGCGTCGTGATGTGTTGCACGGCGGGCTGATGGTCGCTGCAGCGACCGGGTTGCCTTCGGCTGCCTTCGCGCAGGCAAACTCCCAGTATCCCCCACTCTCTTCTCACCCGAGTAAAGGAACGACGACAATGAGCACGGTCATGACAAAAGACGGCACGGAGATCTTCTACCGGGACTGGGGGCCCAAAAGCGCCCAGCCGCTGATCTTCCACCATGGGTGGCCATTGAGCGGCGAGGACTGGGATGCGCAGTTCCTTTATTTTCTCGACAAGGGTTATCGCGTCATCGCCCACGATCGGCGCGGCCATGGCCGCTCGGCGCAGGTGAGTGACGGTCACAACATGGATCACTACGCTGCCGACGTGGCTGCCGTGGTCGAGCATCTAGAGCTTAGAAATGCCGTCCATATCGGCCATTCCACCGGCGGTGGCGAAGCGGCCCGCTACGTTGCGCAGTACGGTCAGCGTCAGGGCCGTGTTGCAAAACTCGTCCTCATCGGCGCTGTGCCGCCGATCATGGTGAAGACGCCGGCCAATCC
>CAZKZT010000047.1:0-2060 GCA_964557265.1 uncultured Hyphomicrobium sp. | reverse complement strand
TCGATGGCCTGCGCAAGACGCTCGCCGCCAACCGAGCGCAGTTCTACATCGATTTCCCGTCCGGCCCCTTCTACGGCTTCAACCGGCCCGGCGTGAAGACGATTCCGGGCTTGATCCAGAACTGGTGGCGGCAGGGCATGGCGGGCAGCGCCAAGGCGCACTACGAGGGCATCAAGGCCTTCTCGGAGACCGACTTCACCGAGGATCTGAAGGTGATCGAAGTGCCGACACTCGTCATGCATGGCGACGACGACCAGATCGTTCCGTACGCCGACGCGGCCCCGCTCTCGGCGAAGCTACTCAAGAAGAGCACTCTCAAGGCCTACAAGGGCTTTCCGCACGGAATGTGCGCCACCCACGCTGATGTGCTGAACCCGGACCTGCTCGCATTTATTGCTGGCTAACGGGGTGGCTCTCTACGATCACCCGAGATTGCCGATCTCCGGTACGTCCCGAGATTGGCAATCTATGGGAAGGGCAATCGAGAGGTTCAAGGCGTCGGCTATCGTGGTCGAAGAATGAAGTCGGTGGTGCGTGTCTACTGTTCATCGCCTGCAGGCCGTGATGCTTCTTGTCGGGTTTAATTTTCGCCGCCTAGATGTTGGCCAATGCCTCATTGACCGCTTTGCGGTCGAGATGGAAGGCCGGCTCGTCGTCCTTCACGTCGTCGCCTGACAACCACATGCCTCCGAGCTCAAGATCCACGTCGCGGAGCCGCCTGCTGGCGGGCAACGTGGCTTACACGGCAGCCGAATGAAGGGCATTCGAGTTTCTCAAGTAGGCATCGAAGTGCGCGCAAATGTTGCGCAGGAATGGCCGGCCGCGCTCGGTGACGTGAAAGCCGTCCGGGCTGCGGCGCACGAAATCGCCATTGCTGTCCAATGCGAGCAGTCTGTCGGCGTCCGCGACAATGCCGTCGAGTGATGCGCCGAAGCGTCTCCTCACGTCGGCGATCGAGAACCGCAGATCGCACATGAGGCGTTCGATGACGTACCCGCGTGCCAGATCCTCGTCCGTGAAGGCGACGCCTTTGATCGTTGCGAGATCGCCGGCACCGAGCCGCCGTTCATAGTCGGCGGCCGCGACCGCGTTCTGGACATAGCCTTGCGGAAGCTTGCCGATCGCAGAGGCGCCGATGCCGATGAGGGCGTTGGATCGGTCGGTTGTGAAGCCTTGAAAGTTGCGTGCGATGTTGCCGCCGGCGAGTTTGTCGGTGGGTTTGGCATAGTGGTCGAATCCGACACGCACGTAGCCGTGCGCGACCAGAATGTCACCGATCCGCGTAGACTGGGCCATCCGCTCCGCGGTGGTGGGCAGATGCGCTTCTGGCACGAGGCGCTGGTTCTTCATCCGTTGCGGCAGATGCGCGTATCCGAAGACGGCAATGCGATCCGGTGAAAGCGCGAGGACCTGTTCGGCAGTCCGCGTGACCGTCTCGGTGGTCTGGTGAGGCAGGCCGTACATGAGATCGATGTTGATCGATCCGATACCATGGCCGCGAAAGGCGTCCACGGCGCGCTGCGTCATCTCGAAGCTCTGCGCGCGTCCGACCGCCGCCTGAACCGTCTCGTTGAAGTCCTGAACACCGAGCGACAGTCGCGTGAGCCCCGCGCGCGCGAACGCTGCGACCTGATCCGGTGCGAGGTGCCGTGGATCGATCTCGACTGCGAACTCCACCTTCTGTGCCATGCCGAAGCGCGTGCGGATGGTCTCGTGCAGCGCGCTGATGTCCTCCGCCGAGAGGATGTTGGGCGAACCGCCACCCCAGTGGAGTGTCGTGACGCTGTGTGCCGGGATCTGAGCGGCGACACGTGCGAGTTCCGCCTTGATGGACTTCAGGTACCTCGCCACCGGGGCGTATTGCTGCGTCGCCTTGGTATTGCAGCCGCAGTACCAGCAGATCTGATGACAGAAGGCGATATGCACGTAGAGAGAGACGTTGCTCCCCGGCGGCAGCGCTGCGAGCCACTGCGCATATCTCTGGCTGTCGACGCCGGGTGAGAAGTGCGGCGCGGTCGGATAGCTCGTGTATCGGGGAACGGCATTCTGGAGAGTGGTCA
>CAZKZT010000046.1:0-15246 GCA_964557265.1 uncultured Hyphomicrobium sp. | reverse complement strand
TATCCCTGCTCTGACATGAGCTTGGTCGGCGCGTTGAGGATGTGCTTCGGCGGCGCAAGACTGCCGTGCTGTTTCGCCGCCCGCATGGCGCTTTTGTACGCCGTGTAAGCGGCGTTCGATTTGGGCGCGGTGGCCAGATAGATGGTCGCTTGTGCGAGGGCGAGTTCGCCTTCCGGGCTCCCGAGAAAATCGTAGGTGTCCTTTGCGGCCAGCGCTTGCGACACCGCGGCAGGATCCGCGAGGCCGATATCCTCGATCGCCATGCGTACGAGACGGCGGGCGAGAAACAGCCGGTCCTCGCCGCCATCCAGCATCCGGCACAGCCAGTAGAGCGCTGCATCCGGATCGGAGCCGCGTACCGCTTTGTGCAGCGCGCTGATGAGATTGTAGTGCCCGTCGCGGCCCTTGTCGTAGAGCGGCGCACGGCGCTGAACGAGCGAGACCAGCGACGCTGTCGTCATCGGCTTTTCGTCCGGCGCGACAGCCGCGAGCGTTTCCTCGCACAAATTGATGAACGCGCGCCCATCGCCGTCGGCCATCCCGATCAGCGCGGCGCGCGCCTCGTCGTCGACGGGTAGCTTGCGTCCTGCTTCCTTCTCGACGCGCGCGATCAGTTCTTCCATCGCATCATCGTCGAGGCGGTTCAGCACCAGCGTCGTCGCGCGCGACAGGAGTGCGCCGTTGAGCTCGAACGAGGGATTCTCCGTCGTCGCGCCGACGAGCGTGATCGTGCCGTCCTCCATGTGAGGAAGGAAGCCATCCTGCTGCGCGCGATTGAATCGATGGATTTCATCGATGAACAGCAGTGTGCCGCGGCCCTGCTCGCGCCGCATCTTGGCGCGGTCGAATGCCTTGCGCAGATCCTGCACGCCGGAGAAAATCGCCGAGAGCTGTTCGAATTCGAGGCTGGTCTCCTTCGCCAGCAACCGCGCGATGGTGGTTTTGCCGACGCCCGGCGGTCCCCACAGGATCAGGTTCGGCAGGCGGCCGGCGCGCAGCATCCGCGTCAGCGAGCCTTCCGGCCCGACGATGTGCGCCTGGCCGACGACTTCGGCGAGCGTGGTCGGCCGCATGCGATCCGCGAGCGGGCGCGGTGCACCCTGCTCCATACCGGCGGCTTCGAAGAGATTGGTCATGGCATCGACGGTGGCAAGGTTCGCGCGGCCCCGTCAAGCGCGGGGCGCTACGCGGTACGTTTGATGACGAAACGGTAGACGCCGGCGTCCTCGGTGCTCTCGATCAGCTCGTTCTTGGTCTGGCGGCAGAAGGCCTGGAAATCTGCAGCCGCGCCGGGGTCGGTGGCCAGCACTTCGAGCGTCCCGCCGACCGGGACTTCGCCTATGGCCTTCTTTGTCTTGAGGATCGGCAGCGGGCAGTTCATGCCCTTGGTGTCGAGCGTTTTGTCGGCCATGTGCAGGTCTCCGTGCGCTTTCTCAGGTTCGTCCGCAGCGGGGAGCCCGAATGCGCGGGGCGTGGCGGTCGATCCATATTCAGGCTTGCGTATAGTTGAATGTTTTCAGGCCGTCGAGGGGCCATGCGCTGCCGGGGTCAGCGGCTCGCCAGCGCGCGCTCCATGTACACGGCATCGTCGCCGTAGTCCTTGAGTTTCAAGCGTAGCGCGTCCGTGGTGGCATCGACGAAACCGAGCCTTCGCCAGTAGCGGTCCGCGCCGCTCACGGCGACCAGCATGGCTGTGCGGTGACCTTTCGCCAGGGCGATCTCGAACGCCCGCGCGCAGATGTCGGCCACGACGCCACCCCCGCGCGCGGCCGCGTCGACCGCCACATCATGGACGTACCAGCAGTCGGCATCGCCGGGTATGCCGCCGAGCATCTGGTGGAGGGCGGGTGGCTTCGCCCGCTGCCAGGGATGACTGAAGAAATAGCCGACCGTCTGCCCTGGCGCTGCCAATACGAAACAACCTTCAGGCGCGAGCCTGATGCGCTCGGCGAACACGTCATCGCCCTCGGCATAGGGGCCGAGGTGCGCTTTCGAGAGCCGCGTGACGTCGGCGACATCGGCGAGGGTGGCGGGGCGCCAGAGGTATGGACTGGACATGTCTGCCCTGAAGGAGAGGTGAGGGGCTGCACGCGTTCAGCGGCGAGCCGGTTCCGGTGGGCGTCCCATATGCCGGTTGCTTGACATTCGCAAACGCGAATATGATCGCGGGATGAACTGGATCGATCATCTGGCCGCCATCGAGCCGCTCGAAGATGCCGAGTTCGATGCGCCCATTGTCGCCGCGATGCAGGCTGCGGCTGAGGCGCGCGGGCGCCAGACCGCGATCCGGTTTTCGACGCCGACCTTCAAGGAATACACGACATCCGAGATCCAGGGCTGCGGGAAGAACGCGTTCCCCGCGTTTTCGGTCACGGCCGGCGCATGCGCGCTCGACTGCGACCACTGCCAGGCGAAAATCCTGGAGCCGATGATTCCGGCGACGACGCCGGAGATGCTGGAGCGCAAGGTCCGCGACCTGGTGCTGCTGCAGGATCTACAGGGCTTCCTGCTGTCGGGCGGCTCCAACCGCCGCAACGAGATCAAGTATGAGAAGTATTATCCGGTCGTCGAACGGCTGAAGCGGGATTTCCCGCATCTCAAGATCGCGATCCACTCGGCGCTGCTGGACGAGCGACGTGCGCGGTTGATGGAAAGCGCGGGCGTCGACACCGCGATGATGGATGTGATCGGTGCCGCCGAGACGATCCGCGAGGTCTATCACCTCGATCGCGCCGTCGATGATTTCGAAGCAACTCTGGCGGCGTTGTGTACGACGCGCATGGAGGTGGTGCCGCACATCGTCATTGGCCTGCACTACGGGCGCCTGCTCGGTGAGGCGAACGCGCTCGATATCTGCGCGCGACATGGCATCCACAGCCTCGTGCTCGTGGTGGTGATGCCGTTCTTCACGCGCGCCGGCATGTTCGTAACGCCGTCGGCGCATGATGTCGGCCGCATCTTCCTCGATGCACGCGCGCGGCTGGCCGGCAAGCCGGTGCTGCTCGGTTGCGCGCGCCCGGCGGGAATGCACAAGCGGATCGTGGACGCCTATGCCGTCATGGCCGGTCTCGACGGTATCGCGTTTCCGGCCGAGGGCGTGGTCGGCGTCTGCGAGGCGATCGGGCGGCCATACGAGCAGCAGCACGCTTGCTGCTCGGTCAAGATTGGGGGCAGCTTCACGACCGGCGCGCAGCGCGCGTGTGCAGCCGTTGAACCGGCCGTCGCAGGATAGCCGCTACACCGCGGTAAATCCGCCATCCACCATCAGTTCGACGCCGGTGATGTAGGACGCCTCGTCAGAGGCAAGGAAGAGGTTCGCGTAAGCGACCTCGTCGATCTCGCCCGTGCGGCCCATAGGGATGCCGTCGATCAAACGCTCGCGCAATGCGGGATCGGCTGTGAGCTTCGAGGTCCGCATCGGCGGCATGAAGCCCGGATGCACCGAGTTCACGCGGATGCCGTCCTTGGCGTACTGCACGGCGGCGGCCTTCGTCATCGTGCGCACGGCACCCTTGGCCGCATTGTAGGCCATATGGACGTACTCCTGGCCGAGCACGCCGCTGATCGAGGAGATGTTCACGATCGCGCCGTGCCGCTGCTTCTGCATGATCGGCACGACCGCGCGGATGCCGAGGAACATGCCGCGCGCGTTGATCGACATCTGCCGATCCCACATATCGAGGTCGAGCCTGTCGGGGATCGATCCGCTCACGCCGGCGTTGTTGATCAGGATGTCGACGCGGCCATGCGCGGCCATCGCAGCGTCGACGATCCGTTGCCAGTCCGTCTCCTGCGCGACATCGTGTGCTTCGAAGCGCGCGTCACCATTCGCGCGCACGATGTCGGCCGCGACGGCGGGGCCGTCCTTCTCGTCGATATCGGTGAGAAGGAGTCGAGCCCCTTCGCGCGCGAAAATGCGCGCGGTGGCGGCGCCCATCCCTGCGGCGGCCCCAGTGATGATGGCCACCTTGTCCTTCAATCGCATGCCCGTCCTCCCGGTAGACTAGAGCGCGTCAGCCTCTGATGGCATCGGCGCGGTCGCGCGAGCGCGCTCTATGTATTTGATTGAGAGTCTGATTCACGCTCTCGATGGAAGCTCAAGCGCTTCCATCTCGACCGATCAGGCTCTAGCCTGCTTTGCGCAGCGCTTCTCCGGGAACAGCATAGAACGTGTTCGGTTGGTCCGCAGCCCAAAGGTCGCTCAGCAGCTGCTTGGCCGCGTCGGCGCCGATCACGGGCCCAGCGAGTTCGAGGAATTTGTCCGATACGTCGGCATCGGTGAGTGGCGCGTCAGGATCGCCTTTACGGGTCGGCTGGTAGTGCTCGAGCGTGCGGCCATCGGCGAGTTCAATGGCAACCTTGGCCGAGCGGCGCTTGGGGAAATCGGCGGCGCACTGGTCGTCGATGCGCAGTTCCACCTTGTCGGAGAGCGTCTGCACGCGTTCATCCGCGAGCCGCTCGGGATCGTAAGCGTTGAGCCGGACGCTGCCATGCACGAGCGCGCTCGCGACAACGTATGCCGTCGAGAACTTGCCTTCGAATGGCGTCGTTGCTTTCGGTACGCCTGCGACTTCTACCGTCGCGCGATAGCCGCCGATGCGGATGCGCTTGATCGCCTCCGGCGCGAAACCGTGCGCTGCTTTGAGATGCAGCGCGCCATCGATGGCCGCGAAAGAATGCCCGCAGCAGCCGTGGTTCTTGAAGGTCATTTTGGTGATGTTGTAGTGCGTGCCGAGACCTTCGGTCGCTTTCGACCAGTCCACGGTCGTGCTCATCGCGGCGCCGAAACCGGCGTCACCTTCGAGCACGTCGAGCGTGCCGGTCATGCCGTGCTGAGCGCTGAGGGCGGCCATCGCACCGGCTTCCGCGGCGTGGCCCGCGTGCAGCGGTTTGGACATCGAGTCGGAGCGGAACGCCTGCTGGAGTGCCGCCGCCATCGTCGCCGATGTGGCGAGCGCGTGCGCGAACTGCTGCTCGTTGAGTTTGAGAATGGTCGCGACCGCAGCCGCCGCACCGAATGTGCCGACGGTGCCGGTCGTGTGCCAGTACTTGTAGTGAGACGGCTGCACCGAGAGCCCGATGCGCGTCGAGACCTCGTAGCCGACGATGATCGCGGTCAGCAGGTCGGCGGCGTTGGCGCCCTTCGCTTGCGCAGCGGCGAGCGCGGCGCCAATCGTCGGGCAGCCGGGGTGATAGATCGCGTCGCGGAAGATGTCGTCGAATTCGATGGTGTGGGACGCTGTGCCGTTGATGAGGGCGGCCGTACGGAGAGATCCGAACGCGCCGGAGCCGTAGACGTAGGCCTTGCCATGACCCAGCTCGTCGCCGAGGCCTTTGATCATCGCCTGCGCCGGATCGACGATCGAACCGGGCAGCAGCGATGCGAACCAATCGATCAGCGCCCGCTTGGCATGGTGGCGCACGACATCCGGCAGCGCGCGCGCGCGATCCGCGACGCCATATGCGGCCAACTTCTCGACAATCGTTCCCGTCATTTCAGCGTTCCCTGTCTCGGCTTTTTATGTCCGGACATATTACGCCAGCGCCAGCGGGAAGAAAAGCGCGAGACCTAAAGCTTGGCCGCCATCTGGCGCAGATCGAGCCGGCGGATCTTGCCGGTCACGGTCATCGGCATCTCGGCGACGAAGTGGACGCGGCGCGGGTACTCGTGGGCGGCGAGCTGCTCCTTGACGAAGGCCTGGATCTCGCCTGCCAGCTCGGGGCCGCCGGTATAGCCGGGCGCGGGGACGATGAAGGCGGTGACGGCCTCGCCGCGCAGCGGATCAGGTGTGCCGATGACGCCCGCGAGTGCGACCGCGGGGTGCTTCTGCAGGCATTCCTCGACCTCGCCGGGGCCGATCCGGTAGCCGGCCGACTTGATGATGTCGTTGTCGCGGCCCTGGAACCAGAAGTAGCCGTCCTCGTCCTTGGCGGCGATGTCGCCGAGCAGGCACCAGTCGCCGCGGAATTTGTCGGCGGTCGCTTCCGGCTGCTTCCAGTATTCGAGGAACATGACTGGGTCCGGCCGCCGCACGGCGACGATGCCGAGCTCGCCGGCGGGGAGCACGTTGCCTTGCTGGTCGACAATCTCGACCTCGTGGCCAGGGACTGGGCGGCCCATCGAACCGGGCTTCGCGGGGAACACCGGCGGGCAGTTGCCGACGACGAGATTGACCTCGGTCTGGCCGTAGAACTCGCTGAGTGTCAGCCCGAATGTCTCTTGGCCCCAGTTGATGATCTCGGCGCCCATCGGCTCGCCGCCGGATGCGAGCGAGCGCAGTTTGTAGTCATGCCGCGCGCGTGGATTGGGTACCGCCTGCAACATCCTGAGTGCAGTCGGCGGCATGAAGACGTTGCGCACGCCGTGACGCGCCATCAACGCGAACGCGGCCTCCGGCTCGAATTTGGCGAGACGCTGCGCGACGACCGGAATACCGAAGTACAGCGACGGCAGAAGCACATCGAACACGCCGCCGGCCCAGGCCCAGTCCGCCGGAGTCCAGAAGCGATCGCCTGCTTGCGGAAACAGGCTGTGCGGCACCATCACGCCCGGCAGATGACCGAGCAGAACCCGCTGCGCGTGAAGCACGCCTTTCGGATTGCCGGTCGTGCCCGAGGTGTACATCAGGTAGGCGGGGTCATCGAGCGCGGTGTCGGTCGCGACGGCGGATGCGGCGGCGCGGTTGGCGAGTTCCCAGAACCCTTTGGCGCCGAGCGGTCCCGCACCGTCGATCGACACGATGTGCGCGAGCGTTGGAATGTCGGTCAGACCCGTGGCGATGCGCTCGATGCTGTCGTGCGTGGTGACGATAACGCCGGCACCGCTGTCCTCGAGGCGATAGCGGACCGCGTCGGGTCCGAACAGTGCGAACAGGGGCATCGCGATCGCGCCGAGTTTGTGCGCGGCGACGTGAGCGATCAAGTTCTCGGGGCACTGTGAGAGGTGGATCGCCAGGACCGATCCGCGAGTTACGCCGAGCGCGGCGAGCGCGTTCGCGAACTTGTCGGCGGCGTCCTTGATTTTCGCGAAGGACCACACTGCGACGCTGCCGTCGCCGCCCTCGTGAAACACCGCCGGTGCGTCAGGCGTTGCGGCGGCGTGACGATCGCAGATCGCCTCGGCGATGTTGAAGCGTGCGGGCAAATCCCAGCGGAAGCCGGAATACAGCTCGTCATAGGTAGCGCCGGAGATTTTCACGGGCGCGCCCTCCCTTTGGTGTCGTTTTTGTTGGGGGATGGGAGCACATCCGAGAGGTCGAGGGCAAGGCCCGCTGCGTTCGAGCGCTTGCCAACCGCGGCGCTCCGCTCGACACTGTCGTGCACAGAAAACCGAGGAACCCGATCATGATCAAGCGTTATGCCGGAAGCACGCCGACCCGCAGCCAAGCGGTGGCCCACAACGGCATCGTCTATACGGTGGCGACAGCCAGGGACAAATCCGACACGCTCTATGCCCAGACCAAGAACGCCCTCGCTCAGATCGATGCGTCGCTCGCCAAGGCCGGCAGCAACAAGTCGCTCATCCTGCGCGCTACCGTCTACATCATCGACATCAGCCAGAAGCCGGAGATGGATCGCGCCTGGGACGAATGGGTCGATCGCGAGAACCCGCCGCAGCGGGCTTGCATTGGCGTGGCGGGCCTTGCTGGAACCGACCTGGTCGAGATCCTGGTGACGGCTGTCGAGGCGTGACACGGCGCGGCGCTCGCCGGCGCCCCATAACGAAAAACGCGGCCACCGATGGTGACCGCGTTCAAAATCTCAGCGGGTGCGCCGCAATCTCACGGCACGACCAGACGCTCGGCCTGGGAAAGCAGATCGTCGAGCGTGCGGCGGCTCTCGAGGCCCATCACCTCGACGGCGCGTTTCTGCGCAGCCTGCCAGAGCGGGAAGGCCTCCTGGATAACCTGCTTGCCGCCCGGGGTCAGATGGAGGCCACGGCCACGGCGGCCGGCGGGCGGGTCCATTGTGATATGACCGAGCGCCAGCAGCCGCTTCAAGTTGCGCGACAGGGTCGATTTCTCGATGTCGAGCGAGCTGCCGATCTCGGCGGCGGTGATGCCGTCCTGATTGGCGAGCTGCGTCAGCAGCGTGAACTGGCTGGCCGTGATCTTGTGCGGGCGCATCGCATCGTCGTAAACGCGCGTAACAATGCGCGAAAGCTGCCGTACCCGGGTGGAAATGCAGGCCTCCGAGGTCGCGTTCGCGATCGAACCGATGTCGAGAGGAGCCTTGTCTACGGCTGGAGTCATGACATTCATCGCGTACCTTCCCGATTGGTCGCCTGATGATTCTTTTATTGAGATGCGCTGATTCGGTCGGCCTCGACAACCCGAAGGTGGCCGGGGCAGGATCGTCGCTGTGTGTGAATGCATTTCGGGTGGCGTGGCGGAGCGCGCCATCTACAACCAAGGCCGCAGGTTCGGCGCGCTAACGGGGAGAAAAACGTCAATGGCAGTGCTCGATCACACGCGCGAAGGGCGCGGCAAGCCGACGGTCGTTTTTGTGCACGGCTTCGCCTGCGCGCGCGGCGACTGGGATCTGCAAGTCGAACATTTGCGCGGGCGGTTCGAGACGGTCGCCGTCGATCTCGGCGGCCACGGCACGACGCCGGGAACGGATGAGCACACGCGCATCGACCGGCATGGGCGCGATGTTGCGGCGTTGCTGGCCGAACTTGGACTCGAGAGTGCGGTCCTGGTCGGGCACAGCATGGGCTGCCGCGTGGTGATGCACGCGATGAGCGAGGCGCGGACGCGCGTGGCGGGGCTGGTGCTCGTCGACGGCAGCAGGCTCGGGACCGCCGGCAGCACGGCCTATCAGGCGCGCGCCAAGCAGATCAGCGAGATCGGCTTTCGCACCTACATCGAACCGTTCTTCGCGCAGATGTTTCTACCCGGCGTGGACCGCGCGGTCTCTCAGCCGATCGTCGACCGTGCGCTCGCGATGCCGGAGCACCTGGCCGGCAGCCTGTTCCCCAACATCGGCCGTTGGGATGCGGAACGCTTCGACGAGGTCGTCGGATCGACGCGCGTTCCGGTGATGGCCATTCAATCCACCTATATGAACGCGGCCGGCGAGCGCCTGCCGATGACGAAGGGGCAGACGACGCCGTTCCTCGACAATCTCAAGTCGCTGGTTCCGTCATTGCGCGCCGAGGTCATCGCGGACGTCGGGCACTTCCCGCAGATCGAGCGCGCACCTGAGGTCAATGCGCTGCTCGACGACTTCCTCGCCGGATTGAAGATCTGAGCCGGCGCAGGCGGAGTCCGCAGCTCAGAGATACGCGTCGAGGTCGGCGGTCGACTGATGGCCGACCTTGTCGAAGGAGTCGTCGAGCCACATCGCCGCGTGCGAGCGCCCGATGTCGCGCAGGCGCGTCAGGAACTCCCAATTGGTGTTCATCTTCGACATCACGCTCAGCGACTGCATGACCTCATCGGCGGCGATCGAATGGATCAGCATCCGCTTCATCACTTTGTCGGAGACTTTGCCTTCGTCGATCAGGCGCGTCACGAAAGCGATTGCGCGCATTTCGCGCATCAATGACGAGTTGAAGCTGATCTCGTTGATGCGATTCTGGATCTCGGCGGCCGTGCGCGGGATCTCCGGCCGGCACAGCGGATTGACGTGCACAATGACGACGTCGCGTGTCGGGCTGTCGTAGATCAGCGGGAAAATGGCGGGGTTCCCCATGAAGCCGCCGTCCCAATAGGCGTCGTCGCCGATTTCCACCGCCTGGAAGATGTTGGGCAGGCAGGCCGATGCCATGACCACATCAGGTGAAACTTCGGGTGTGGTGAACACGCGGACCTTGCCCGAGCGGACATTGGTTGCCGTCAGGAACAGGTGGGTGCGCGGGCAGGTGCGCAGCCGCTCGAAATCGACCGAGGCCTCGAGGACCGAGCGCAAGGGATTGAGGTTCAGCGGATTGAGCTGATAGGGCGACCACACGCGCGTCATCATGTCGACGAGCGTGAACACCGGCGCGTTGTCCATGCTCAGAAATCCGAGCGGGTGGTCGGCCAGGAACTGCTGGGCAGGGGCATAGGGGTTGGATTCCGCCACGCGGCGCCAGAACCCTTCCAGCGCGGCGCGTCCGCCGTCACGTCCGCCGGTGCTGATGCCATGCGCGAGAACGACGGCATTCATCGCGCCGGCGCTGGCGCCCGAGATGCCGTAGATATCGAGGCGGCCGTCCTCCAGGAGATAGTCGATCACGCCCCAGGCGAAGGCGCCGTGCGCGCCACCCCCTTGCAGCGCGAGGTTTACCGTCTTCGCATCGTTACGCAGGGTGGCCCCGGCCTCGGGGCCGCTGCGCGGTCGAGCGGCGGGCTTGGGCGTGCTGTCGTTCGGCATGAGACCTCTTTAACTCGGCCGGCCTCGTACATCCAGGAGCGCCCGCACAAAGCGAATCTTGCGTTTAACCGTTGCGATTTCAAGCTGCGCTTGATTTGGCGCCGTGTCGCCACCATACCTCCAGCAAATGGGCTGATCGGCCCTGTCACTATTCTCCAGCAGGAGCCCGCATGGAAACTTGGCACGGTACGACCATCCTGACGCTGCGCAAGAACGGCCGCGTCGTGATCGCGGGTGATGGCCAGGTCAGCCTCGGCGCGACGGTGATCAAGTCGAACGCGCGTAAAGTGCGCAAGCTCGGCAAGGGGGATGTGATCGGCGGCTTTGCTGGCGCCACCGCGGACGCGTTCACGCTGTTCGAGCGGCTCGAAGCCAAGCTGGAGCAGTATCCGGGACAGTTGACGCGCGCGTGCGTCGAGCTCGCCAAAGACTGGCGGACCGATCGGTTCCTGCGCCGCCTCGAGGCGATGATGCTGGTCGCTGACCGCGAGCGCTCACTCGTGCTCACCGGCACTGGCGATGTGCTCGAGCCGGAGCGCGATGTAATGGGCATCGGCTCGGGCGGCAATTACGCGCTGGCAGCCGCACGTGCGCTCATGGACACCGATTTCGATGCGGAGACGATCGCGCGCAAGTCGATGGCGATCGCGGCGGAGATCTGCGTTTACACAAACGGCAATCTCGTCGTCGAAACACTCGAGTCGGTGCGGTAGTCCGCACCGCTGCAAAAGCAAAAGCGAGGCATCGGTTCGGCGATGCCTCGCTTGAGTTCCTTATGGTGCGCCTGAAGCGGTTACGCGCTTAGAGCGCGTGCGCCATGCGGGCTTTCTTCGTCTCGAGGTAGCGCACGTTGTGGGCGTTAGGCGTGCACACGACGGGCAGTCTCTCGATAACATTGATACCTTCGGTACGAAGCGCATCGACCTTGGCCGGATTGTTGGTCAAGAGCCGGATCTCGGGCAGGCCGAGATCGAAGAGGATATGCGCCGCCAGATCGTAGGTCCGCGCCTCGATCGGTGCACCAACAGCGACGTTGGCATCGACCGTGTCATAGCCCTGATCCTGCAGAGCGTATGCGCGGATCTTGTTGACGATGCCGATGCCGCGCCCTTCGTGATAGGGCAGATAGATCAGCACGCCCAAGGGCGAGGTGGTGATCTTCTCCAATGCTGCTTGCAGCTGCGGATAGCAGTCGCATTTCAGCGAATGGAAAATATCGCCCGTTATGCATCCGCTGTGGACGCGAACGACAGGCAGTTCGCTATTTGCCTGGTTTGCCCTGTGGACCAGGACAAACGCTTGATTGTGGGGATCATGCCCCTGGTAGGCGCGAGCCTCCAGGTTCAATTCCTTCCCACGAAACTCGATCGGCAGGATGGTCTGTGCCGACCAATCGAGTTCAAGCGCGTAGGACTTGACCGCATTCGACTTCATATTTGCGCCTCCAGACGCATTCCAAGCGATTCCGCCATCACATCACGTCGCATAACGTCCGTAGACCAGCTACGGTTCCTCCGCTCCTCGGCATGTCGCAAAGTTTGTCGAGTGAGTAGAAGATGTTTGCGCGCAGTCTCGAACCGCCCAATGCAAAACGTAATGCAAACGACGAATTCCGACCGCGGTCGTTTCTTCTGGAGCGATACCCACCATGGAATGTCATCGCTGCTGAACCGTCAATGAATAGTTCATGGTTCGGTATCCGAATGGAGCGGTGGCCGCGCAGCTGATGCCGCGCGCCTTTCCTGGCGTATCCCATTCCCGTGCGAATTATTCAGCGTCCTCCACGGAAAGCTCCGTAACGCATTCCGATGTATGCGAAAATTGTGGCGAGAATCGACGCGATCACGAGCGCGATCAGCGGGTGAGTTGCGGGTGAGATGTAAAGGATCATCGCGAATGCGGCGTAGTTTATTGCGGCCGTCGTCCAGGCGACGGCCGCGTAGCGGGTGAATTCGCTGACCGTAGGAGCCGTCGTCAGCGAGAAGGTTAATCGCCGATGGGCGAGCCATCCGGCGACCATCGCTATCGCAATTGCGAAGAGCCGCGCGACCAACGGATCGAGCTCAAGCACGGCCGTGCCGAACAGCAGCACCGCGGCATCGCACGTCAGCGCAATGAGCCCGGATAGCAGGAAGCCGCCCCAGTGCCGGAGCGGTGGCAGGTCGCGCGCCGGATCGATGGTCGACTTCCGCGTGGTCATGGCGAGGACACGCCCTCGGGTCCGCGGCTGGCCGGCGATGGCGACGGGACATGGCTGACGCCGATCTCGCGCGCGACGACGAAAAGCGGGCGTCCTTTCACTTCCTCATAAACGCGGCCGAGGTACTCGCCGATGACGCCGAGCGAGATGAGCTGCACGCCGGCAAAGAACATCACGGAAACGATCAGCGTCGGGAACCCGGGGACCGCGGCGCCGAAGATGAGTGTTTCGAGAATGAAGTAGATCGCCGCGAAAAAGGCGAACGCCGACACCAGCAGGCCGAGGTAGGACCACACACGCAGCGGGATGGTGGAGAACGAGACGAACCCGTCCAGCGCGAAGCGCAGGAGCGCGCGCGGTCGCCAGCGCGAGGTGCCGGTGCCTCGCGCTTCGACCTCGAAGGGGATGCCGATCGAGTGGAATCCAACCCACGCGAACAGCCCCTTATTGAAGCGGGCGTGCTCGCCCATGCGGTTGAGCACGTCGATCACCTTGCGGTCGACGAGGCGGAAATCGCCCGCGTCTCGCGGCAGGTTCGTGTGGCTCATCCAGCTGAACACCCAGTAGAAAACGCGCGACGACAGCCGGTGCATGGTGGTGTCGGTGGCGCGGCTGGAGCGTTGCCCGTAGACGACCTCGTAGCCCTCTTCCCAGAATTTGACGAATGAGGCGATTGCTTCCGGCGGGTGCTGCAGGTCGCCGTCCATGATGACCGCCGCGTCGCCGGCGGCGTAGCGCAGGCCCGCTGCAACGGCGATTTCCTTGCCGAAGTTGCGGCTCAGCACGACGGCCTTGTAGTGTGGGTCGCGGAGGTTGAGGGCCGCGAGCATCCGCGCGGTGCCGTCGGTCGAGCCGTCATCGACGAAGATGACCTCCCACGGCCGCCCGAGCGCGTCGAGGGCCCTGGAGAGCCGGTCTGTCAGCCGATCGAGCCCGCGCTCTTCGTTGAGCACCGGAATGACCACGGACAGCAGGCCCGACTTTGCCGGTGCGGCGGTCGGTGCTGGTATCTGGGGACTCGCCTTGGGCTCGGCTGGAGTCTCGCTCACCTGTCGCTCCGAGTGTTGTGATCATTGCGATCGCAGACGATTGCGGCCATCCGCCGACCAGCCTCGCGGTGTCTATCCGTCGCGCGCACGCGTGCGCTCTCGACGCCGGATAAATCCCCACGCAGTCTCGATCGTTGGTCGGTCTTTAGGAGCGGGGGCTTCGCGGCGGGACGGTTGTTTGCTTCTACGAGGCACCCAGCGCGGCATATATAGCGACAATCGGTGGATTTTGCACGGGGTGAAGCGTATAAGGCCGCCGAACGGCCCTGCGACGTCCGGACACGGTTACCATCGCGGGGCTGGCCCAATCCGGGCAGCTGGCGCCACGGGCGCCGGCATGGCAAATCACAGCAGGCGACTGCCTGCCGGCGGGCGCCCCGATTGGCGCCGCCGCTTCATCACACGACGGAACGCATGGCTGGCCATTCCCAATTCAAGAACATTATGCACCGCAAGGGCAAGCAGGACGCTGCCCGCTCGAAACTGTTCGCCAAGCTCGCCCGCGAGATCACGGTCGCGGCGAAGGCGGGACTGCCTGATCCCGAGATGAACGCGCGTCTTCGGCTCGCGGTGCAGAACGCACGTGCTGAG
Organism: uncultured Hyphomicrobium sp.; assembly: GCA_964557265.1. Taxonomy (GTDB): domain Bacteria; phylum Pseudomonadota; class Alphaproteobacteria; order Rhizobiales; family Hyphomicrobiaceae. Next base: position 1,047 of record CAZKZT010000046.1, on the reverse strand, counting down.
AACATGCCGAAGGACAACGTCGAGCGCGCGATCAAGAAGGCTGCCGGTGCCGACGGTGAGAACTACGAAGAGATCCGCTATGAGGGCTATGGTCCCGGCGGGGTGGCGATCATCGCCGAAGCGTTGACCGACAACCGCAACCGCACCGGTGGTGCGATCCGCGCGGTGTTCACCAAATTTGCCGGCAACCTGGGCGCGACCGGCGCGGTCTCCCACATGTTCAGCCGGGTCGGTGAGATCATCTATCCGGCCGCGGCAGGTTCGGCCGACGCCGTCCTGGAAGCGGCGATCGAGGCCGGTGCTGACGACGTGGTATCCGACGAGGAAAGCCACAGCATCACATGCGCCTTCGAGTCGATGAGCTCGGTTGCGCCAGCCCTCGAAAAAGCACTCGGCGCCGCGCAGTCGACCAAGGCCGTATGGAAGCCGGTGACGACGACGCAGCTCGACGCGGACAACGCCGCGACGATCCTCAAGCTGATTGCGGCTCTCGAAGACGACGACGACGTCCAGGCAGTCTTCGCCAACTTCGAGATCGACGAAGCGACGATGGCCAGCCTGACGGCGGCCTGAGCTACTTCCAGTAGACGGCGAGGGCTGCGAGCGCGGCGCCGAGCACCATTGCGATCAGCGATGCGATCGACAGCGCCTGTGCTGCGAAGTGGCGCGCGGCATGGCCTGCGACGCGTCCGGCGCGGCTCATGTGGCCGGGCGCGTCGCGCACATCTCGGTAACGGTCGGCCAGTTCGTCGCTGACGACGACACGGCGATTCCAGGCCGACTTCAGCGCCGAGTCGATGGCCTGCCCTTTGAGATCCCAGCGGCTCGCGATGCGCCACATCAGGAAGCCGATCACGATCAGCATCAGCCCGGTGATGAACAGGATCGGATGGGTGGTGAAGGGCATGGGCTCTCACTTCTCCTTCTCCCCATTGTCTTCAATGGGGAGAAGGTCGGGATGAGGGGCGGAGGCACATGCAAACGTCGGCGTATGTCGCCGCCCCTCACGTCGTGCTGAAAGCACGCCTCTGGCGTGGCCCTCTCCCC
>CAZKZT010000045.1:0-15408 GCA_964557265.1 uncultured Hyphomicrobium sp. | reverse complement strand
GTGTCGTGAAGTCGCTCAATCTCGAAGAGGGCGCGGCGGTCGACAAGTCGAGCGCCGCAACCGTTTGCACGATGCTCTGATCGCGCCGGACGAACGTTGAAATCGAAACGGCCAGGGATTGCTCCCTGGCCGTACTTGTTTCGGGTGCCGCTTCTATTCGGCGCTCACGATTTTCGCCGCTGCCACCGCTCGGCGAGCGTGCCGATCACGCCCTTCGGCATGTAGATGATGAACAGCACCAGCAGCAGACCATAGATGAAGGTGTCGAGTGCGAGTGCGCTCTGGCCCAGCAGCTTGCTCAACGTCTCCGAGCTGCGCAGGCCGACGCGCAGCGTCTCCGCCAGCACCTGCGTGAACACGGCGCCGAACGTCGGGCCGAAAAGCGACCAGATGCCGCCCGCGATCACGGCGAACACGATGTTGAGCGAGACGCCGAGGCCGGCGATCGTGTCGGGGCCGATGTACATCTGGTACTGGCCGTAGATCGCGCCGCCGAATGCGCACATCGCCGAGGACAACGCGGTGATCTTCAGCTTCTCGCGTGTCACGTTGATGCCGACAGAAGCCGCGGCATCCTCGTCCTGGGACGCGGCGTCGAGTGCGTAGCGGTCCATGCTGCGATCGACCTTGATCCAGATGGCGAGGCCGATCAGCCAGACAGCGAGCACAATGTAGTAGGCAAGCATACGGTTCGGCTCGAACTGGAAGGCATAGAGCGAGAGGCCGTCGCCGTAGCGCGTGGGCTGCGTGCCGAGCGATCCGCCGGTCCAATCGCGCAGGCCGACGATGCAGAGGCGTATGAACTCGGTGAGGGCCAGCGTCAGTAGCGCGAAGTAGTGGCCGGTGATCCTCATGCGGAAGCATGGATAGCCGACCAGCACGCCCGCGATCGTGGCCACAAGCATGGCAACCGGAATGCCGATCCAAGGTGTGATGCCGGCGAAGTTCCACAGCAGCACCGTCACATAGGCGCCGATGCCGGTGAAGGCGCCATGGCCGAGCGAGGTCAGCCCGAAGCGGCCCATCATCGACCAGCCGGTGTAGATGAAGGCCCAGATCAGGATCTGAATGACGATGTGGAGATAGTAGCGATCGCTTTCCGGAAATATGAAGCGGACCAGGAACGGCAGAGCCAGCATGACGGCGAGCCCGATCGCCCAGCGGATGTGCTTTTGGGTGATCATGACTTGGCTCCAAAGAGGCCTTGCGGGCGGACGAAGATGACAAGCATGAAGAACAGGAACGCGACGGCGTAGCCCCATTCAGTGGCGAAGCATGAGCCGCCGATCGTGATGAACTGGGCGATGATGAAGGCCGCCACGAACCCGCCGATCATGTTGCCGAGTCCGCCGAGCACGCAGATCATGAAGATCAGCGGGCCGAACTGGAGACCGATCTGCGGATAGATGTCGTACTGGAGAACCATCAGGCACGCGGCGAGGCCCGCGAGCCCGCCACCGATGGCCGATGTCGCGAGATAGACCTTCTTCTGGTCGACGCCCATGAGCGGCATGATCTGGCGATCTTGCGAAATGGCGCGGATCGCGGTGCCGATGTAGGTGCGCGTCAGGAATTGCCAGAGCAGGACCATGGCGCCGAGCGCGACGGCGAAGGTGATGATGCGGCTCCACGCGAAGCTCATGTCACCAAAATTCACCGAGCCGAGGCGGATGCCGAGGTTGCGGAACTCGATGCCGAACGCCATCGTCGCGGCCGCCTGCAGCAGGAACAGCACACCGCCCGTAACCAGGAGCTGGTTGATCGGCGGCTGATCGAGCACGGGCCGTATGACGAGATAATGCAGAAGTGCTCCGCAGACCGCGACAAATACGACACCCATGAGAAAGGCAAGGGGCAGCGGCATAGCCATCTGCTGAACGAAGAAGAAGATCGCGTACATGCCGACCATGACGAGTTCGGCGTAGCAGATCCACACGACGTCGATGACGCCGAAGATGAGATTGAGCCCGAGCGCGAGTAGCGCCAGAAGTCCCGCGAGCAGCACGCCGTTGATAAGCGCCTCGACGAAGAACACGTCGAGTGAGCAGTCGAGACTGGATAGCCAACCGAACATTCACGTCTCCCCTCGCACGGGCGGCTCTCCGCCGTGCCCCAACGGTCTCTCAGATACCCATGTACGCCTTGCGGATGTCGTCGCTGGCGGCAAGCTCGGCGGAGCTGCCGGAGCGCTCCATGCGGCCCACCTCGAGCAGGTAGGCGCGATCAACGACTTTCAACACCTGCGAGACGTTCTGTTCGACGATCAGCACCGTGTAGCCTTCGCTGCGAATGCGGCGAACGAGTTCGAACACCTGCTGCACGATGACAGGGGCGAGCCCCATTGAAGGCTCGTCGAGCAGAACCAGTTTCGGCTTGCTCATCAGCGCGCGGCCGATCGCGCACATCTGTTGTTCGCCGCCCGACATGGTGCCGGCGAACTGGGTCCGGCGTTCCTTGAGGCGCGGAAAGAGGTTGTAGACGTAGTCGAGCCGCTCGGCGCAATGCGCACGGGCAGACGGAATGAAGGCGCCGAGGCGAAGGTTGTCCTCGACCGAAAGCCGCGGGAATAGCCGCCGGTTTTCGGGAACGTGCGCGATCCCGAGCTCGATGATCTTGTGCGGTGGCGTCGTGCGAAGATCGGCGCCCTCCATCGTCATGGTGCCAGTGGACGCCGGCAGCATGCCGGAGATCACGCGCAGAAGCGTCGTCTTGCCGGCGCCGTTGGCGCCGATCACGGCAACCGCCTCGCCAGCTTTCACTTGCAGCGAGATGCCGAACAGGGCCTGGAATGCCCCATAGCCTGCGCCGACGTCTTTCAGTTCCAGCATGAGGGCCCGTCCTAGTGTCCCGATTGCGAAGTCCGCTTCAGGTCAAGAATTGTGCTTGATGGCGCGCCGTGAGACTTGGCGAATTCCTGGATCATCGCGCGCGCCTTCAGTGTTCCGTTTCGCCGAGGTAGACCTCGATCACGCGTTTGTCGGTCTGCGCTGCTGCCGGCTTGCCGTCGAAGATCTTCTCGCCATGATCGAGCACGACCACGCGATCGACGACCCGCATCAGCACGCCCATGATGTGCTCGACCCAGACGATCGTGATGCCCTTCTCCTTGCGGATGCGCTCGAGCATGTCGGCGGCCTGATCCATCTCGGCGTGGTCGAGGCCGTTCAGGCTTTCGTCGGCGAGAAGGAGGCGCGGGCCGGTGGCGAGTGCGCGGGCGAGTTCGAGTTTCTTGAGAGAGGCGGCTCCGAGGCCGTCGGTGCTCGTCTTGGCGTCGGTCGGCAGGCCGACCATGGCCAGCGATTCCTCAGCCTTCGCCCAGCATTGCGCGCGCGAAAGGTGCGCGTTGGAGCCGAAGTGTGCCGACAGTGCGACGTTCTCGAGCAGCGTCAGATTTCGAAACGGCCGCGGGATCTGGAAGGTCCGGGCAACGCCCTTGTGGCAGACCTGATTGGCCGTGAGGCCGCCGATCTCGCCGCCCTCGAAATTCACGCTTCCGGCGGTGGGCGTATACATCCCGGCGATGCAGTTGAAAGTCGTGCTCTTGCCCGATCCGTTCGGGCCGATGAGGCCGAGGATTTCTCCCTCGGCGACTTCGAAGGACACATTGTTGACGGCGGTGAAGCCACCAAATTGCTTGGTAAGGCCGTCGACTTTGAGCATCGCCATGCGCGGTGCCATCCAGTTTCAATAAGGAATGGACAAGGCGACTCCATCGCCACCGCATCTGGAGACCAGAGCGGCAGCGATGAAGTTCGTCTTCACAAGGTCAGCGCGCGTAGGCGTGCCCTTTGGGGAAGGGAAGGATCGGGTCGACCGTCCTGAGGTTCGACGGCCAGGCGATCTTGGTGACGCCGTCGACGTACTGCATCACAACCGGGCTCGAACGCTCGTTCTGGCCCGACATCTGATGCCCGGGCGGGAAGAACTTCACGCCGTAGCCCTGGATCGTGCCGCCGTCGGGAATGTCGGTCTCGAGCGCCGCTTTGCGCAGTGCCTCGGGATCGAAGCCGCCATGCTTCTTGATCGCACGCGGCAACACATCCGTGAGAAAGATCCACTGCTGGTTGAAGCCCATCGAGGCGTGAGGCGGCACTTCCGCGACCTTCGTCTCTTCCTTGTAGCGCTTCACCATCTCGGCGGTCACATCGCCAATGCCAGCCGCCAGCGACTTGGGATCGAGGAGCTGAGCGGCAACCGGATCGACGTTGTAGAGATAGTTCACGTCACCTTTGAAGGTCTCGATCAGCTTGTCGATCTGACCGTAGCCGGCGCCATGGCCGATCAGCGCGTCGAACTTCAGGCCGGCTTCCTTGGCCTGACGGAGGAACAGCGTGATGTCGGGATTGTAGCCGGTGTGCAGGATGATGTCCGGGCGCGCGCGGCGCAGCTTGGTGACCAGCGCCGAAAGGTCGGTCGAGGTGGCGGCGTAGCCTTCCTTGTGGACGACCTGGATGCCGAGTTCCTTGCAGGCAGACTCATTGCCCGAGGCGACACCCGTTCCGTAAGGACCGTCCTCGTACAGGATCGCGACTTTGATGTCCTTCGCGTCCTTCTTCAGCTTGGCCTTGGCGTTGTCCGCGATGAACTGGCAGGACGCGGCGCCAAACTGATCAGAATGGATCTGAGAACGGAAGACGTATTGAAGTTTTTTGTCCTTGAGGACGGCAGAGGCCACGCAGACGTTCGCCCACATGAACTTCTTTGCGGCGTCGACCTTGGCGGCCATCGGGACGCACTGCGCGGACGAGAAAACACCCATCAGCGCGTCGACCTTGACCTCGTTCAGCAGGCGCTCGGCCTCGTTGATCGCGACGTCGGTCTTCGACTGGGCGTCCGCGTACGTGGCCACGATCTTGTGACCTTCGACGCCGCCACGCTCGTTGATCATGTCGACGGCGATCTTGGTGGCGATGGCGGCCGGCAACGATCCGCCACCGGCGAACGGGCCGGTGTAATCGTAGATGATGCCGAGTTTGATTTCTTTCTGTTGCGCGGCGGCAGGCAAGCTCGTGCTTGCGACGAGCGCAATCGCTGCTGCAGAGGCAGCAGCAATTCCTCTAACCTTCATGACGTTTCCTACTCCTTGGGGTGGGGTCGCACCGGTTCAGACCGGAGTTCTCTATTGAGCGCCACACTGGAGAAGGTCGCCCCCTCGTGTCAATCGCTTTCATGAACCAGTTAGTCGTCGCTGCTGCAAAGGCTTAAGCGGGCACGTTTGCTCAGTAGTTAGGCACTGTTCGCCGACGAAAGTCGCGGGCCAACCGGGTGGCGAGAGTGCCCGCGCTCGGGTATACCATGGGAGAGAAATGGGCGATGTCCATCAGATCTTGCGGATGCGCGGAAGGGTTTGAATGCAGGACAAGACGTCGAGGCCGGCTCCCTCCGGAGGCGAGCCCGGCAAAGGTGAAGCGCGGCCGGCAGGCGATCAGCAGGAGCCCCATCGCTGGAGGCTCGGCGCGCGTTTGCGCAACTATTTCCTGACGGGATTGGTTGTCGTCGGCCCGGTCGCAATCACGATCTACATCGCCTGGTATTCGATCAGCATCGTCGACCGTTGGGTGAAGCCTTACATCCCCGAGATCTACAATCCGGATACCTACCTGCCGTTCGCCGTGCCCGGTATCGGGCTGCTTTTTGCGATCCTCATGTTGACGATGATCGGCGCGCTCGCGGCCAACCTGCTCGGGCGGTCGCTGATCAGCGCCGGCGAGATCATGCTCGATCGCATGCCGATCGTTCGCAATCTCTACCGCGCGCTGAAGCAGATCTTTGAGAGTGTCTTGAGTGCCGCGGGGCCGCAGCAGGCCTTCCAGAAAGTGGGCCTTCTGGAGTTTCCGTCCAAAGGCATCTGGTCGATCGTGTTCCTGACCGGCGAGGCGACGCGGCAGATCTCGTTGCTCAAGCCCGGGGAGGATCTGGTCAGTGTTTTCATGCCAACCGGGATGTTGCCGCCGACCGGTTTCGTCTGCTTCGTGCCGCGCAACGATGTGACGCTGATTGCCATGAGTGTCGAGGACGCCGCAAAAATCATCATCTCGGCCGGCATGGTCAATCCTGAGACGCAGGCCCGGTTGAGACATTTGCGCGATGCCGCGCCGATCCCACCAAAGGCTGACGCGCACTAGGCGACGTTGACGTCGATCCCGAGGTAGGCGTCGAAGACCGACCAGAAATGCTGCCGGATGGCGTCCGTTTCCTGCAGGATCTCATGCTCCGCACCGGGCATGGTCACGTGCGCGCCGATCTTGAGACGGCTCGCGAAGTTCTCGATCGCTGCCGTGGACACGATACGGTCTCCGCCAGCGCTCACCAGCAGCAGCGGCACCTGCACGCGCCTGGCGAACTCCGGCGCCGATACATAGGCGCAGGAACGGTAAGCGGCGCGAAGCCAGCCCATTGTCGCTGAGCCGAGACCGAGTTCCGGCGCGGCCTCGAGGACTTGGCGATTGCGTGCCCATCGCTCGATGTCGGACGTCAGGGTGTTATTGGCAAACGCCTCCGTTTCCTCAGCGGTGTCCGATCCACCGGGCACGTAGAACGTCGAGCCGCCAAACAGGCTCACCACCTCGACAATGAAGCGCGCGACAGCGGCGGGGATGCGCACTTTATCCGCGGCAAGCTCGATCATGGGGGCACAGAGCACGATGCGCTCGAACCAGGAATCGGTGGCGATCGCGTGGCGCAGGAGGACGTTGCCGCCCATCGAGTGCGCGAGCGCGAAGTAGGGCGGTGGACACGCCGGCAGAACCACATGTTCCATGAAGGCTGCCAGATCGCGATCGAATTCGGTGAAGCTGCGGATATGCCCCTTGCGGCGATTGGCAAGCTGGTGATGGGACGCGCCCTGTCCACGCCAGTCGTGGATCGCGACCGCGAACCCGCGGCGCTGGAGGTCCGCTACGACCTCGAAATACTTCTCTATGTACTCGCCGCGCCCCTCGAAGATGCAGACCGTCCCGCGGACAGGACCTCGCGTCGGCGCCCAGCGGGCAAATCGGAGTGGGGCACCGTCATACCCTGGAAAGTCGCCGCTCGTCGGGCCGCTCGGTACCGGGTTCTTGGCGAGCGAGACGAGTGTCATGGTGCAACCGCTGGCTGGCGCTGAGCGCTGTTTCAATCTCGAATCGAGGTGCCAGCCTAGCAAATGACGTTCGTCGGTGCATCGCCCCGGCCAAGTTGTCCGCCGGTCTGTGGCTTGGCTATCCGGCGCGGCGCAAATGAAAAGCGGCAGGGAAGCGATCCCTGCCGCTTTCGCATATTCGTGATTGTCTCAGCGATAGTACGGGTCGAACCGGCGCGGGCGGAAGGCGTAGGGGCCGCCATAGACAGGTGCCAGCGGGCGTGCGGAGACGATGTCGCCGCTGCAGCGGTCGATCTTGAGCCGGTACTGCAGCCCGTTGGGACGGCGTGCCTCGACGACAGCGACGCGGCTTCTCACGTCGATTTCGTCGAAGTCGTGCCATCCCTCGCGCAGCAGCCGATCGCGGATTTCGGCCCGCGGCGCACACTGCGGGACGAGCGGCTCGGTGTAGGTATACCGGCGCCGCGTGATGATGCGTTTGTCGTCGTAGATCTCGCGATCGCGATAGGTATCGGCGCGTTCCTCGACGTCGTCATCCTCGTCGACGTAGCGGTCGGCGCGTGCCGGTTGTCCGAACAGGTCACGATAGCGCGAATCCTCGTACGCCGATCTGTAACGATCGGACGGCGAAGAGCCGTAACCCAAATCGGCGGCGATGGCCGGCGCACTACCCGCTAGGGTCAATGCGGCGAGGGCCCCCGTCGCCCAGGCGAACAGTTTCATGGCCTCGATCCTCCTGGCGCAGCTCTAAACAGTGGACGATGCTCCCAAATTTCCCACAGTGTCAGGGTGACGGCGGACTCATGAACGGAACCCGCAGCCCCCATTCATTTGGCGTTCATCCATGACGCAAGTGGTGTTGATTAGTTCCCACGATTAGGGAACCTTCATGGCCGCTGGCGATCGTCGGCGTCATCTTCTGGGAGAGGAAACAACGAAGTGTTTGAAAGCGGAATGCTGCGCGGCAAGCGCATTCTCGTCACCGGGGGCGGCACCGGGCTCGGCGCCAGCATGGGGCGGCGGTTCCTCGAACTCGGGGCAGAGCTTGTCATTTGCGGCCGTCGTGCCGACGTGCTGAACGAGACGGCAGAGCGGTTCCAGAGTGAAACGGGCGGCAAGGTCATGGCGGTCCCCTGTGACATCCGTGATGCCGCGGCCATCGAAGCGATGATGGACCGGATCTGGGAGAGCGGACCGCTGGACGCCCTCGTCAACAATGCCGCGGGCAACTTCATCGCCGAGACGCACAAGCTGTCGCCGCGAGCGATCGACGCGATCCTCAATACGGTGCTGCACGGCTCCGCTTACTGCACGGTCGCGGCCGGCCGGCGGTGGATCGAGGCGGGCCGCCGCAACTGCACCATACTCTCGATTCTCACGCTCTCGGCGCTCAAGGGCTCCGCGTTCCGTGTGCCGTCGGCGATGGCCAAGGCCGGTGTGCTTGCGATGATCCGCAGTCTTGCCGTTGAGTGGGGACCGAGGGGGATCCGCACGGCGGCGATCGCGCCCGGTCCCTTTCCGACGGCGGGCGCATCCCAGCGACTGACGCCGGCAGGCGGGGAGTCCGTGATCGACCGCGAGATCCCGCTCCGGCGGAACGGCGAGCACATTGAACTCGCCAATCTCGCGGCCTTTCTGCTCTCGGATATGGCCGCCTACATCAACGGCGAGTGCATCGCCATCGATGGCGGCAAGCAGTTCATGAGCGACGCCGGCAGCCGCACGTCCGAGCTGCTCAACTGGACCGACGCCGACTGGGATCGCATGCGTCAGCAAGCGACGGGAAAGCGCTGATCCACACCCATTTTTTCGCCAAGCGTATCCGAAGCATTCAACTCGGGCACGCTTGGTGAGAGTTCATTAAGGTTACTAATTCACATTGGCCTCGATCCAGTGACGGGGGCATGTGAAGCGTGCGTAACATTTCGCGTAGTTGGTCGTGTCGATCTGCCGGTGAGGCACTCAAAGTCTGGACCGGCCAGCCGGGCCGCGACGACCAGGTCGCCGCGCTGAATATTCTCGGTGGCTTGCTTGCCGCCATCACGCTCGCTGGCACATTCGCCATGACGGGCTCACTGATCACCGCCGCGATCTCCGCTGCCGCCTTTTGCGCCGCCTTCAGCATTGCGATGCTCCAGTGGCGTGCGCACACCACGCGCGAGCAGCTTGCGGAGAGCCGTGCGATCTACCGCTTGATCGCAGATAACGCCAATGATCTCGTCACGCGGCACGATCGCGATGGCAACATCACGTTCGCCTCGCCCGCATCCTCGACGCTGCTTGGTGTTGCGCCGGGCACGCTCGTGCGGCGCGGGCTCGCTGCGGCGATGAGCGAAGCGGACGCCGAGCGTTGTGAAGATGCCATCGCGGAGTGCCAGGAGCTCGGCACGGCCGTAACGATCGAGATCGACATCACGGTTGCGTTGGATAAGGCGATCGCGCGGACTGTGGAGCTGCGCTGCAAGCCGCTGCCGGGCGGCGCCGGCGCCGTCGCCGTCATGCGCGACATCACCTCGCGCAAGTGGCATGCGATTGCCATGAGGCAGGCGCGTGAGGAAGCGCAGAGCGCAAGCCGCGCCAAGTCCGCCTTCATTGCCACCATCAGCCATGAGCTGCGTACGCCGCTCAACGCGATCATCGGCTTCTCGGAGCTATTGAACCGCGAGTTGATCTCCAAGCCGCGCGAGGCGCGTCAAATCGAATACTGCCGCATCATTCACGAGAGCGGCGAGCATCTGATGAGCCTCGTCAAGGATCTGCTCGACATCTCGAAGATCGAGGCCGGCAAGCTGGCGATCTGCACCGAGCCCTTCAGCGTCGCGGCTGTGATCAAGAGCGCGATCGAGACGCTGCATCCCACCGCGCGGAGCAAGTCGATCGCGGTCGAGGTGACCGTCGCGGAGGAGCTTGACGAGGCCGTTGGGGATCGGCGCGCGTACAAGCAGATGCTGATCAACCTGCTGTCCAATGCCTGCAAGTTTACCCCCGCGGGTGGAAAGATCGAGCTTTCGGCGACGGCGCGCGGCGAGCAGATCGCGCTTGCCGTGCGCGACACGGGCATCGGCATCTCGGCAGACCATGTCGCGCGGCTGGGCGAGCCCTTCTATCAGGTCGACTCGTCGTATGCGCGCCAGCTCGAAGGTGCGGGTCTTGGTCTCGCGATCGTCCGCGGCCTTGTTGAATTGCATCGCGGCAGCCTCGAAATCGAAAGCGTCCCGGGTGAAGGCTCTTGCTTCACGCTGGTGTTGCCGCTCGATGCCGAAGCAGACGTGTCCGGCAAGCCGAAGCAGAAGACGATGCCGGTGAAGGCGCCGCCCGTCGCGCTGGTGGCTTGAGGCCGGCGCGCGCGCGATGCGCTGAGTATGAGTAAGTGGAGGTATTGCGTATGTTGACCAGTCCTCGTGATGCCCGCATTGCGGCATGTGCACTGCTGGTGCTTGGCGGCGCTGCCGTGGCAAACGTGGTGTTCATGCAAACCTCGCCGCGCGAGCGCCGGCTGACGCAGGTTCCGGTCGGGCTTGCTGCGCCGGTGCCGGAGTCGCAGCGGGCCGCCGAGGCACGGCGCACGGGTGGCGGTCCGGTGACGCTTTCGCTGGCGTCGCTGATGGATGATGGGCCTGCTCCCGCGCAAGCTCAGCCGCAGCCGACGGTCGCTGCTGCGCCGTCTCCCCCGCCCGCCGTCGCGTCCGCGCCAACGGGTAGCGCACCAGACGGTACGCTATCCATCGATCAGATCATTGGCCGGATGCACCAAGCGCCCGTTCAAACGTCCGCCCCGGGCAATCAGCAAGAGCTGGTGCGGCAGGTCCAAGGCGAACTCGCCGCGCGCGGTTATGCGCCGGGACCGGTCGATGGTGATGCAGGTCTACTGACGCGCGCAGCTATCCTCGCGTTCGAGCACGATCATGGGCTGGCGGCGACAGCGGAGCCGACGGAGGCCGTACTCGCGGCGTTGCGGACACGCACGAGCGCGCGCAGGACGGCGGAGGGCGCCAACTGGCGGTCGCCGTCTCAGACGGCGACGGCGCTGGTACGGACCGTGCAGCAGCATCTTATCGCCGCCGGACATCTTGCCGGGGCGCCGAACGGGCGGCTCGACGGGCGTACGGTTGCCGCCATTCGCAGCTTCGAGACCGCGAGCGACATGATCGCGACCGGGCGAATATCGGCGCCTCTGGTCGCACGCTTGCAACGGCCAGGGACAGCGCGTGCGCGCCTGGCAGCAGGGCGGTAGCTAAGGGCGGTGGTGCCTTATTCAGCCGCCATCATCGGCGGATCGGCCGGCACCGTATCCAGCATGCCGAGGGCGTGCAGATAGACATCGAGCAGCGCTTCCTGCTCGTCGCGGTCGTCCTTCGTCTGCTTCCGGAGGCGAATGACCTGCTTCATGATCTTGGGATCGAAGCCCATCGCCTTCGCTTCGAGGAACTTGTCCCGGATGTCCGCGGCCAGCGCCTTCTTCTCTTCCTCGAGGCGCTCGATCTGCTCGATGAGCTGGCGCAACTGGGCCTGCGCGGATGCTTGAAGCGACGTCATGTTCTTACCCCACCGATGGACGCGTGTCGCGCACGCAACTCATGTCATTCCGACGTGCACCAGTGCTGCGGCAATGCCCTCGCCGCGACTCAGTGCACATGACAACGGTAGGAGCGTGCCGCGGCCGCAGCAAGGCGCCACCGCGACCGCTGTGTGTCCTGGGGAGAACGCAGGATAAGTGCGATACGTGTCTTTACAACAGTGTGACTCGGATGAAGTGCCCGCCGCGGTGGCGGAAGATATCGACCCGAATCAGCGGTGAGCCATTGATGATCGCGCGCAGGACGCCCGGCCCGGCGTGGCCGTTCTCCAGAAACCGCTCCAGCAGGTCGCGGTTGCGCTTGTCGTTGAAGAACTCATCGCTCCAGTCCTCGTCATCCGTCACGCCGAACTCGTGGAAGTTGGCGCGGTCTTGCCGGATGATGGCCGCAGCCGAGGTGAGCCGGACGCCGCGGCTGTTGAAGTGATCCTGCGCGCTCAGCCGCGCCTGGTAGCTGCCGATGAGCTGCTGCGCAGCCGCCGGCGCGGTTGCGCCCGACAGCAGGATCATCAGCGTTGCGAACAGCGCTGCGATCCTGACGCGTGCGCCCGACAATGAAGGCATGGGCATCATGCGACCTTTGCGTCTTTCAGCGAGCGGATGGCTGCTGACCAGGCGTCGAGCGTTTGGGTGACATCGGCTTCGGTGTGGGCGAGCGAGATGTAGTACTTGCTGTCGCCTTTGAGGATGCCGGATGCCAGCAGTGACTGGTTCACGCGCCGCTGCACGTCGGCGTTGTTGCGCAGGGTGCCGCGATAGTCGCGCACGTCGCCATCGGTGAAAACGACGTCGAACAACGGCGGCACACCGATCACCTGTGCTGCAATTTTTGCGTCTTTGAGGCGAGCCGAAATGCCGTCCATCAACGCCTGACCCGTCGCAAAGATTTTGTCGTACGCGCCGGGCGTCTTGAGCACCTCCATCGTTGCGAGACCGGCTGCGGACGCGATCGGGTTGCCCGACAGGGTGCCGATCTGGACGGTGAAATCGTCCTCGCCGACAGCGGTCTTGTCGAAGTGGCGCATGATCTCGGCCTTGCCCGCGATTGCGGCGAGCGGGAAGCCGCCACCGATCACCTTGCCGAAGGTCGCGAGGTCCGGCGTCACGCCGTAGTAGGCCTGGGCGCCGCCGTAGGAGAAGCGGAAGCCGGTCACGACCTCGTCGAAAATGAGCACGATGCCGTGCTGCTCGGTGAGCTTGCGCAAACCTTCCAGGAACCCCGGCTGCGGCGGGATCAGGCGCTGGAACGGCTCGACGATGATGGCGGCGATCTCGCGGCCATGCTGATTGAGCAGGCTCTCGACCGCGGCCAGATCGTTGAACGGCGCCACGATCACGTCGTCACGCACGGACTTGGGGATGCCCGCTGAATCCGGCACCGGCGTCGGGAAGTTGGCGAGCCGCTTCGGCGCCAGGCTCATGAGGCTGTAGTCGCTCATGCCGTGGTAGCCGCCCTCGAACTTGAGGATCTTCTCGCGCTTCATGTAGGCGCGGGCGACGCGCATCGCGTAAAGATCGACCTCGGTTCCTGACGAACCGAAGCGCACCTGCTCCGCGCACGGCACCGCCGCGACGATCTCCTCGGCGAGCTTGATGCCGTGTGGATTGTTGACGAAGTACGTCGTGCCGAGGGGAAGCTGCGCCAGCACCGCCGCCTCGACCTTCGGATGCGCGTGACCGATAAGCATCGGGCCCGAGCCAAGCAGGTAGTCGATGTACTCGTTGCCCGAGACGTCCCAGACGTGGCCGCCTTTGCCGCGCTCGATGACGATATCGAGCGCCGTGTTGCCGAACGTGCCGGCGGGGAGCACCTTGCGCGCCCGCTCGGCGAGCTCCAACTCGGCTGGGCTGCGTTGCGTCTGGCTCATCTCAGGGCTCCTGATGTTCATGTCTGGACAGGTGGCGGTATCTCGCAGCCAAGCTTAGACTGACGGCACACGCAAATGAAGCTGCGGAATGCGCATGGTGGCCAGCCGCCACGCGCTTCGATCTCGCACCGCGGCGCCAGCCCGAGGAAATGCTCATGCCCGTCATCGCCGTCGATCGCCTGACCCATATCGCCAGCACGCTGCTTCAGGCCGAAGGGGCCTCGAAGATGGAGGGCGACACCGTCGCCAAGGGCTGCGTCGCCGCCAATCTCGCGGGCCACGACAGCCACGGGGTGATCGCCATTCCGACCTACATCGACCGCATGGGCAAGGGCCACATCGTCCCCGGCGCGCCGTTCGAGATCAAGCAGGAGAGCGCGACGACGACCGTCGTCGATGGCAACTGGGGCTTCGGGTTCGTCGTTGCCGAAAAGGCCGCGAAGATCACGATGGAGAAGGCGAAGAAGTCGAACGTCGCTGCCGCCACGATCTATCGCCAGAGCCACGTCGGCCGCGTCGGCGCCTATCCGCTGATGGCGGCGCAGGAGGGGCTTATCGCGATCATGACCGCGGACAGCGGCCGCAGCCCGAAAGCCGTGGCGCCGTTCGGCGGGCGCGAGGCGCGTCTCGGCACCAACCCGATCTCGATCGCCATCCCGTCGGATCTCGACGGTCCATTCGTGCTCGACATGGCGACCTCTGGCGTGGCGGTCGGCAAGATCAAGCTCGCGCAGGCCAAGGGCACGAAAATTCCCGAGGGCTGGATCGTCAACAAGGAAGGCAAGCCGACCACCGATCCGTTCGACTACGACAAGGGCGGCGTATTGCTGCCGCTGGGCGGTGCCGAGGGCTTCAAGGGTTCGGGTTTGTCAGCGGTTGTCGAAGTGCTGTCGGCGGTGCTGCCCGGCCTCGGTTTCGGCGTCGATCCGACCGGACGGCACAATGACGGTTGTTTCCTCGCCATGTTCAACGTCGAAGCGTTCCGGCCGTTGAAAGAATTCAAGGCCGAGGTCGCGGAGTTCGCGCGCTATTTGAAGGCGACGCCGCCGGCAGAGGGCTACAGCGAAGTCATGTATCCCGGCGAGGTCGAGCACCTGCGCGAGCAGGAGCGGCGCAAGAACGGCATCGAGGTCGACGACAAGACCTGGAAGGCTTTCGCCGCGCTTGCGAAGAAGCACGGCAAGGACGACTTGATGGCGTGAGCGGCTGGATCAGCGCACGCCGCCGAGCGCGTAGCTGATGCCGACGCGGCCGACGTGGTGCTGAGTGGTCAGCATCAGGTCGGTCCCGGAGATGTTGAGGCGTTCGCGTCCGAAGTCGAAGTAGTCGTAGTCGAAGCGCACCGACCAGCGATCGTTCACTGCGAACTCGCTGCCGATCCCGATCGTCCATCCGGTGAAGCGCTGGTCGATCCGGCCGCCGCCCGCGTAGGTGCCGAGATACGTCGAGTAGCCCAGCATCGACACATCCGCCGTTGCGATGCCGCCTTTCGCATAAACGAGCGCGTTGCCGGTGGTGTAGCCGACACGGGCAACGGCTGAGGCGATCCAGTCGAGGTCGCCTTTCGTGCGCACGGTCCAATCGGGATCGGTGGTGGACACCCGGCGTCCTGAGCCGTTGATGCCGGTCCAGCTGAAACCGGCTTCGACGCCTAAGAGCCACGGCCCGCTCATGACGTTGTAGCCGACGTGCCCGCCACCGATGACGCCGCGCTGGTCCTGCGCAACAACTGAGCCGGGGGGCAGCAAGCCAATGTCGACGAGAATGCGGGTGTCGAGCGCGCCAACACCGCCACCTGCGCTGAGTCCAAGATACATGCCGTCCCAGCGGCGTTGTCCGGGTTCGGCAAAGGCATGATCCGCCGACGCCAGCGCCAACACAGC